>JBDRGF010000001.1:0-2126 GCA_043818055.1 Pseudomonadota bacterium
GAAAGAGGTAAAACCGTGCGACATCAATGAGGTCGTTCGAACTTCTCTGGAGGATTTTAAAAAGGAAAAGGGATTTGAATCTGTAGATTTTAAAATCGATCTCGATTCAAAAATTCCCAACATTCTGATCAACCCTTTACACATCGATCAGGTGCTGCAGGTGCTGGTACGAAATGCGAAGGATGCAGTGAACGAAAAGGGGAAAGTGGAGATCAAAACTTTGAATAGCGATGGTAAGATCCACATCGAAGTCTCCGACACCGGATGCGGCATTCCTGAAGAAAATATTCAGAAAGTTTTCGATCCCTTCTTTACTACAAAGTCGCCTGGGAAAGGGATGGGGCTGGGGTTGGCAATTTCGTATAATTTAATTGATAGATATAACGGCACAATTGATGTAAAAAGCAAAAAAGGTGAAGGCAGCAAATTCACAGTAACTTTGCCAGTGGGAAAGCAAGGAGTTTAGGTTAATTAGGCTGTAGGTTTTTAGGCTGATAGGAAAAGCAAGACCTAAAACAGTTATCTACCTAAACACCTTCAGCCTAATCACCTTTTTTTTTGGGAGGTTGGATGCAGGAACGACATAAAGAAGATGAGAAAAAAATCGAACTGCTCTTTGTTGAAGATGATGCAGATTTCGGCAAGGCGATGACTCTGTGGCTCTCGAAGAGAGGTTGTTCCGTTACCACAAATGGATCAGCTGAAGAGGGAATCGAAACTTTAAAGCAGAGGGACTTTGACGTCGTCGTTTCAGACATCAAGCTGCCCGGCATGGATGGGGTGACATTTCTTTCAAAGGCGTGTGAGATCCGACCAGACCTTCCCTTCATATTACTCACAGGATATGCAAGTTTAGAGAGCGCCAAAGAGGCTGTTCGTTTGCAGGCTTATGATTATCTCGTAAAACCTCTCGATAATATCGAGCAACTGTTAAAACCTGTTACAAAGGCTGCTGAGAAATACCGTTTGTTGAAAGAAAACAGAAGCCTGACCGAAGAGCTTAAGGTAAAACTGGAAGACATCGAAAGGTCAAAGAAGGAACTGGCCGCATCAAAAAATTATCTGGATAATATAATCAACAGCATGAATGATTCGTTATTCGTGACAGATGCCAAAGGGACAATTCAGATTGTCAATAAAACCGGCCTTGATCTTCTGGGCTGCACAAATGGGGAACTCATTGGAAAACCGGTCAATGTGATATTCGCAAATAAAATAGATTGCGATAAACACATAGCCGAACTCATGAAACGAGGCCACATATCAAATAAAAAAGTCGGTTTAAAAACAGTCTGTGGAACCGAAATCCCATCAATTCTCAATTGCTCGCTCGTAAAAGAAACCGATGGCAATGTGACCGCGATTGTGGGGATTGCAAGAGATGACCGTGAGAGAAGAAGACTCGAGCAACAGCTCACCCAGACTACAAAGCTCGCGGCTATCGGGGAATTAGCCAGTGGCCTGGCACACGAGGTAAAAAATCCTTTGGGGATTATAATTCAGGGAATAAACTACCTGGAAAAAATAGACAACGGCGGCAATAACGGCGAGATGTCCAGAATATATAAGATGATAAAGGATGCAGTTGAAAGATCTGATAAAATTGTAAAAGGCCTGCTCGATTTTTCAAAACCGACACATCTGGAACTAAGACCGACATCTCTGCAGGATGTGATTGAAAAATCGCTCGATCTTGTTCAGAAGCAGATACATTTGCACGAGATAAAAATAACTAAAAATTATAGCCCTGACCCTGCATTGCTTATGGCTGATTCAAACCAAATGCAGCAGGTATTAATCAACCTCTTATTAAATGCCTTTCAGGCTATGGAGAATAAGGGTTCGCTTATCATCACTACAAAAGTTGAGGAGTGCGGGGATCTGAATTTTGAAGATGACAGCAGTTTTTCCTTCGACGATAATGATCCCGTCCTTGTTTGTGAAATTGAAGATAATGGTGCTGGCATCCCAAAGGAAATATTGGGAAGGGTTTTTGACCCCTTCTTTTCAACAAAGCCGCCGGGAAAGGGTGTAGGGCTCGGCCTTAGTGTTACGAAAACGATCATAGAAAGCCACGGCGGATTTATAACGCTCAAAAGCAAAGCAGGAAAAGGAACGAAAGTCAT
>JBDRGF010000002.1:0-58497 GCA_043818055.1 Pseudomonadota bacterium
ACTGCTGCTGCCTTCTTTTGTCGCATTCGCGGTTACATTTCTACTGCTAGAAAAAATGGATTAGGTGCGCTCGAAGCCATTCAACTCGCTTTTGCCGAAACTCCTTTTACCCCTCCTCAAACTGCCAGCTGAATGGTTACAATATAAATACCAATTCCTTTGTCATCCTCCACAACATCACAGTAAACCAATCTAAAAAAGGTATCGAACTCAACTGTCGAAATGGATGCATGGTTGCAAATTCAACACTGACAGGAGTTCCAGCTAACGGGAAGGATGTTTCAAGGGGACTCGATATTCAAGCCATAAGCAAAGATGTGACTATAATAAAAGCAACTATCACAAACTTCGACATCGGTATCGATGCTCAAGGCGAAAACATCATTGTCGAAGAAAGCAGCATCACTAAAAACAAAATGTACGGCATTCGTGCTGATTCGAAGGTCAAAAACCTTTCAATGTCGAAGATGATTTCCCTCTCAGAAAATGGAGATGGAATAGAAGCCTCGGACGCCTTTATGCTCGAAGAGGGTGCGAACTCTGGAATTAAATTGATCGATGCTGATCAGAAAAAAGCAACATTTTATATTCCTATGAATTCGGAAAAAGATCAAAGTGTAAAATTTATCGATTTTTACGAACCTACGAAGCAGGATAAAGTACAACCACAAAAATTTCTTTTGAAAAGGCATATCAAACCAACCGAATTCACCAAAAAAGATGACTCAATTACGATCACCGATCCTGCTCTTCGTGGCAAATACATCATGGTCACATGCGGCAACACAATCTCCACCAAAGCCCTTTGGGTTCAGGACGAAGTCATCATCGCAACCATTCCTCAGACAGAGCTTCCATCGGGTGGTGCTGGTATGACAGGAGACCCTGCTTCTCCGGAGAGTCAGGAGGGAGATAGAAGTTTTGGCGGAGGTTCGGAATTTGCTTTCGCTGGAGGTAAAGCAGGATGCTCGCTGATGATGATTTCGACTCAAAAAAGCAGCACCACATTCTTTCAACTATTGTTTCTTATAATCCCAGCGCTGATTTTGATTTGCTGTCGTATTAAGATCCTTCGCCAAAGCTCAGAATGACAACAAAAATAATTTCGATACAACCTCTTAAAAAAAGGGGGGGGCGTAGCGGCAACATCACCCTGAAATCTTACGAAGCTCTTTTAAAAAGTATGGATTGTTGTCTGCGTATTTTTTTAAAGCAGGTAACAAAAGGAGAGCTTCATCCTTCTTTTTTTCACGGACAAGAACTTTGTATTTAAGCAGGTTGTTGATGAATCTATAGTCGTCTGGGATTGTGGGGAATCTTGTCAGCATCGAATCCACTTCGCTTAACTCGAATTTTGAAGTGCCCGGTTTTTTGAGGTAAAGCGATGCCTCAGCCAATCCTTGTTTTGCACGCACCCGGATTAAATTGTCATTTTCGTGTTCCAATACTGCTTCGAAATATTTTGGAGATTTTTTCCATTCCTGCATTTCGTTATAGCAATTGCCGATAGTCGTCCATACAAAGTCAGTGATTTCATCATGCTCTTTTTTATCGCTGAGGCAGGTTGCGGCCATAAGACAATGTTGATTTTCTTCGATCGATTTATCGTATTTTTTCCAGTCGAAGTAGCAGCCAGCCAGAATTCTATGAGCATGCACCAACCAGCGGTCATGGCTGATCTTCTTCGCAAGGGCAAGAGCCCTTGTTGCGTATTTAATAGACTGTGAGAACTTGCGGGTTAATCTTAAACATTCGGCAAGTTCCAGATTGGCCAGCATTATTTTTATTACATTCTTGCCGGCTTCGCATTTTTTCAACTCATGTTTTATTTCGTCGATGGCTTCAGCTGTTTTACCCATCGCCAATAGGACATATCCAAGTTCGTTATTGGTCGTCAGTGAAAGATTGGTCTTTTTTACCTTTCTTTCAAATTTTTTGCTCTTCAAATACAACTTTTTAGCCTGTAGTAGGGTTCTTTTGTCTTCCAACCTTCGTTTGAAATTTATTTTACCTTCGCTATTCAGAAAATAGATGTAATAGGAAATAAATTTTGCAGGTTCCGCGATTTTATATCCTATTGAGATGATATCCATCGCTTTATCAAATTCTTTGAGTTCGATGAACGATGGCAATACTGAAGCGAAGAGGTGCAATTTTAAAATCGGTGGAATTTTATAACCGTAATTTAACATTTTCCAGGTTTTGTCATAAAGATCAGTTGCTCTTGGAAATTTGCCAGCATAGTACCATGTGTGGATTAAAAGGGAATGATTGTATATTCTGAAAGATAGCATTTCAGGGGAAATTCTGTTTAAAGCATTGGCTAGTAAATCTTGTGCCAAATGGATGTTTCCATCGAGGATGAGTCTTTTTGATAATCTTACGAGGCTTGAAATGGCGTTTGCTTTGGAACTGCTAAGGCCGTGATGAAAGAGCATGGCATTTTCATAATCAGTCAGTTTTTTTAGATGTTTAGCGATACTGTTGTGATAGTTGAATCTATCCTTTTCATCGAGCTTTTTGTAGATCAGCTCAGGCATATATGGGTTGACGAAGGTAAAGTTGTTCCCTTCTTCCGATTGGGTAAATATCTCCTTTCTGCATAAGCTGTGAATATGCTGATTTAGTGATGTAGTTGGAAAAAATTGTTGCAGGTCATCAATCGTCAAGGGAGGTGAGATCCATTTGTAATACCATGCCGAGATGAAATCCGCTAAGAGTTTTTCGTTTGGTGAGAGGTCGTTGTACAATTTTAGAATGCGGTTTTTTGTTGATTTTGGAATTGCCTGTTGAACTTTAGATGTGACTGTTTCAGCCAGATGTACGTTGCCATCCAGATCGAACAGCAAACCTTTGCTGTCAAGCTCTACCAGATGCTCGTAAATCTCCTTTGGAATTCCGTTTGTCTGACGCGACAGCCCGACTATCCAATCTCTGGAAATTTTCTTGTTTCTGAATGCTATGGTGGATTTTAGATATGCTTGTATGTCTTTCTCTGTAAACGGTTTGAGCTCTATCGTTTTTTGTGGAATATGTCTGATGGAAGGGATTGTGTCTTTTGACGTGAAACAGAGCATGACTGGTTTAACTTTGCCAAATAGTTGTGGATTGGCAATCCTCTGCCTGATATTGTGAACGAAATTGAGAATCGTTTTATAAATTGCGTGTGTGCTTTTCAATTGATCCGTGTCATCGATGAGAAGGAGAAGAGGTAGCTTATTTTCTTCCAATGTCTTCGTGAGTTCGTTTGTCCAGAGAAGAGCCCAATCATCATCGACTGGAAATTTGATGGAATGTAGTGATATTTTTCCAGCTTCTTTTTCCGTCGATTTTCGTATCTCGCTAAGAAAATGAGTTTTGCCAAGGCCGCCTCTCCCCGTCACGTAGAAAATAGCCGTCTGCGGTTGTTTACCTCTCTTCAGCAGATTTAAACACTTGTTTATCTCTTTCATCTGGGCATCATGGCCGATGAGATGATCCGGTATCAGATATGAAGATTTGACCTCTGGATTTTCTTTGAAGTCATTAGGGCATCTCGTCTTTAGTGCGTTGATCACTGCCCGTGCGCTTCCATAGAAACGATCGTCAGGGTTTCTCTCTAATAATCTCATGACGATTGTGTCGAGATATTCCGGAATCTGTTCGATTTGTTCTCTTGGCCTCGGAGGATTTGTTTCCTCTTTTATGACCTTTTTGAGTTTTTGTATGTCTTTATCCCATCCGTGGCGGTCTAAAAACGGATGTTCGGAAACAAGACAATAATACATAAGCACTGCGGCTGAAAACAAATCGCTTGCAACGCCGGTTTTTTGATCAGATGCCAATATGACTTCGGGAGCGATATACATCGGTGTGCCCGCCAACTTTTTCTTTTTATTTGATATTTCTGATGCAATGCCGAAATCGATGATCTTGACGACTGCTTTTCCATTTTCTTCATGCACGAGGACATTTTCCGGTTTGATGTCGCCATGAAGGAGATTGTTGTCATGTATGAATTGAAGACCTTCGAGCATCTGGATGAAGAAAGGTACCTTCTGGTCAGGGGACATGGAGGCTAATGCCCTGAATATGGTTTTTCCTTCTATGTATTCCGATGTAAAAAAATAATAGTCTTCGAAATGGTCGAATTGATAAACTTTAGCGATATTGGGATGATGAGCGCCTGTCAGTTGCTTTTGATATTCCATTTTGAAGCGATTTGCGATGGATTCGTATCTGTCAGTAACTTTTTTCTCAACTTCCTCCTGCGAGAGTTCAGGTGGGAGTTGTGAGCTATATTTGTCTCCCAACATTTCTTTGTTCAGGAATTTTAGAGCGACTTTTCTTTTTGATTCAAGATCGGTGGCCAGATAAACTACACCCGAACCGCCGCTGCCGATTTTTTGTTCGATCCTATTGCGGCTGATAATGGTTCCTGGTGCTATTTCGTTAATATCCATATCGATAGCGAATGAAATATCATAATTTCTACGCTGTGCCAACTGTAAGTGTCCTGTCGCCAACAGGTTTTTTGTCCAGCGCCTCGGGGAACAGCTGTTTTATTTTTTCCCTGAATGCAGCAGCTGTTTTAAAAGGTCGATCGTTTGGATTTGGCTTTAGCTGTTGTACGATCAACTCCTCGAACATCTTTATGTTGTCGATCGTCAGCGGGTTGGCGATGCCTTCAAAGAGTTTGTGGTTCTGCTCGGAAGGCAGCATCGGCACTGATTCGTTGAAAACTTTTTCCTTCAACTCAGCAGCGTTCTTTGCAGTTTTTCGGTGATTGAAAGGGAAGTTTCTGGCCATGCAGGCGTAGATCAGGACTGCAAGCGAATAAAGGTCGGATGACTCTCCTATTTTCTCCTTCACCATCAGGATGACCTCGGGGGCTGCATATAAGGCGGTGCCGATGATGTTCTCGGGTATATTCATTTTATCGGCGGCAAAGCCATAGTCGGTGAGCTTGACGATAAAAACATCGCCTGCATAGACAAGTATGTGCTGCGATTTGATGTTCAGGTGCAGGATGCCCTTGCGATGCATGAACGAAAGCGCGTCCAGCACGGATAAGAATATCGACATCATATTTACCACGCTCATGCCTTCGGTGATCTGGTAAACAGGTTTGCCTTCGACATATTCGATGATGACAATCGGTTCCCCGGTTTTATTATCTTTTCCTACTTTCAGAACCTGAGCGAT
Organism: Pseudomonadota bacterium; assembly: GCA_043818055.1. GTDB lineage: Bacteria > UBA10199 > UBA10199 > 2-02-FULL-44-16 > JBDRGF01 > JBDRGF01. The sequence continues at coordinate 5,185 of JBDRGF010000002.1, forward strand.
ATTCGGGTGGGAGAAGCCAGCTACCTTCTTTCTGGAGTCGACAAAATTTTTCATCTTATCTTCATATTTTTTCGCGACTTCATTTTGATATGTATCGATTTTTTCTTCGGAGTAAGCGGAAAGACCATAGAAAGCCGTATATTTGGTCCTGTTGAGCTTTGATATGAGAACCTTTTCCCCGCTCTTTTGATCGATGGCCAGTGTTGATTCAGTCCAGGAACTTGGTTCCTCTTTTTCACCGAGCCTTCGAATGATATTGTAGTCCCTTGAAATGTCTTTGCTTGAATCTCCCGCTCCAGAATCTTTTTTTGCAGTTCTTCCGGCACTTTTTGTAGTCTTATCATGTGTCATGATTTTTCCTCCTCCATTATCTGATTTTCAGGCATTTTATACTAGCAAGCACGTACTGTCATCTGGAATTTAGGATGATGTTGTTTTTTTTCTTGGCCACAACTCATAATTGTAGTAGTTTTCGTTAATCTATTGAGGGGAGGGATTATGAATAAGCCTGTCATTACTCATTACGCTGCCACAGAACAGATGGAGAGAAAGGAAAATCAGGACTTCTTCTTTGCTGATCCCAAATCACTTTTGTATTTGGTTGCGGATGGAATGGGCGGCTATGAAGGAGGAGCTTTTGCCAGCCGGTTTGCATCGCATCTGACAGGTGAGATGGTAAAGTTGCTCGGCGCAATTACCGATCCCGACCCTGAAGATACCATGCTTTCCGATGAAGAAAGACATTTTACGGATGATTACACAGCGCTTTTGCACTCTATTGTTCGCATGGTCAACAAGGAACTCAACGACGAGGGCAAAAGATTGGCTTATAAAGGGATGGGCACTACTCTGGTATTTATCTTTTTTAGAAAGAACAATGCATACATCCTCAATCTGGGAGATTCGCCCTGCTATCGGTACAGCGAGGGTTCTTTGGTACAGATAACACGATCTCATTCGAAAGTGGATGATATGGTCAGAGAAGGTGTTATTTCAAAAGAGGAAGCCATGGATCACCCTGAAAGCAATATTGTGAGAATCTGGTTGGGCGGAAAGAAGGATGGAGCATGGGCGGATATCAATATAATTCCGATTTATAAGAATGACCGGTTTTTATTGTGCACCGATGGTGTGAGCAAGATGCTCACAGATAAAAAGATCGAATCGTTTTTAAAGCTGAAGAAGCCGAAAGAGGCGATCGACGGAATACTTGATGCTGTTAAGAATGCCCCACATAAACATCGTTCCCATGGAAAAACCGTTTTAAAGGACAACGCTACAGCGATGATCGTAGATGTCGTAGGCATTCCTGAAAAAGATGTGGAAAAAGGTTTTTCAAGGAATGTGCAGGGAGATGATACGATACTTCCTTAGAACCGGATTTCTAACTGTTCTTGTTAGAAATTCCACCTAAAAGCCTACAGCCTATCTACCTGGTTTTCATCTTCCCTTTACGATCTGATATTTCTGACGATAGTGTTTTTCCAGCGTCTTATTCCTCTTGTCATTTCTCATCTGCATCCTGTTTGCGAGTTCCTTTGGATCGGCTTTCATTTCCCTATGGTCATGGAAGTAGCGCGGCCCATGATGCATGCTCTTGTTTTGCCCTGTCGGGTTTACCCTGCCTTTTGACATAAACACCCCCTTTTCATTATTTACAACGACAGATTATCTGCAACATTTTTGCCAATTTTTAAGGTGGTGAGTTCCTTGAGTCTTATTTCGATTTCTGAGGAGTTCTCTCCCCAAGAACCTCATTTGGTAATTACCAAAAACTTATAAATATTAGTTATTTAGGCTCTTGATCGCCATGGCATGGGATGTGCAATCAATACATCTCATGAAGAAAATGATAATTCAGTTGATGGTGATGATGGCGATAATAGGTACGGCATTTTTGGCGAATACTGCCTGCGCAGACTCGAATAAAGTCAAAAAAGAGTTAACTTTTAAGGAGTTGAGTGAAATCGTCATGAAACTAACAGAGACCCAGGAATTTGACAGTTTGAAATATTATCTCAGACTCGATTTTACGGAGGTGAAACTCTCCCTGTATTTTTAAAACGAAAAAAAGAAAATAACTTCTTTCTCTATATAAAAATGGTCTCATAGTGAGGCCATTTTCTTTATGAAAAATTACAAATATTTTTTCAACACGGTCTTGAATGTCGGCTCTTCGATTTCTTCGATCTCATATGTCACCCGCATTGATGGCTTGTCGATTTCAATGACGCGCCGGATATCTATCGGACTCCCGACCAAAACAAGATCGCAATCCGTTGCCTTAATAGATTTTTCAAGATCTTCAAGCTGATCTTTATAATAGCCGAGCGCTGGGATAAGTTTTCCCAGTTGTGGATATTTTATGTACGCGTCTTTGATGGAGCCGATTGCATATGGCTTTGGATCGACTATCTCTTTGGCTCCGAATTCCTTTGCGGCCACTATTCCAGCGCCATAAGACATGCCGCCGTGTGTGAGTGTGGGACCATCTTCAATGACTAGTACCCTCTTTCCCTTCACCCCCTTGGGATCATCGACAGTAATTCTGGATGCCCCCTTTATAACTAAAGCTTTTGGATTGTAATGATGAATATTTTCCATGAGCATATCGATTTGATCTCTCGACGCCTGTTGGTATTTGTTGATCACAAGGACATCCGCTGTGATGAAGTTGAGCTCTCCCGGATGATATTTTCTCTCATGTCCTGCGCGCAGAGGATCTAATACAGTGATGGAGAGATCGGGCTTTAAGAAGGAGCCGTCGTTGTTGCCGCCATCCCAGATGATGATATCTGCTTCCTCCTGGGCCTTCTCGGTGATCGCCTGATAATCGACGCCTGCATAAACTGTCAGACCGTGGTCGATATAAGGCTCGTACTCCTCTCTCTCCTCGATCGTGCACTCGTGTTTGTCGAGGTCATCATATGACGCGAATCTCTGGACGGCCTGTTTTTCAAGGTCTCCATAGGGCATAGGATGCCTTATCGCGACAACCTTTTTACCCGCGTCCTTCAATATCTGGACTATCTTTCTCGAAGTCTGACTTTTGCCACATCCGGTTCTGACAGCTGTGACAGATATCACAGGACACTTCGCTTTGATCTGAGTCATCTTCGGTGAGAGGAGAATGAAATTCGCTCCCGCGCTCATCACAAGGGAAGCCTGTTGTATCACAAACTCATGTGAGATGTCGCTGTACGAAAAAACAACGAGGTCTATATTAAATTTTTTGATCAGCTCTGTCAGATCTTTTTCAGGAAAGATAGGAATCCCCTCGGGATATCTTTTTCCTGATAAACTCGGGGGATATCTTCTGTCCTGGATATTTGGAATCTGGGTTGCAGTAAAACATTTAACATCATAATCAGGGCTGTTCTTAAAAAAGGTATTGAAATTGTGAAAATCACGACCTGCAGCACCCATTATAAGAACGCGTTGAACTGTCATAAAAAAATCCTCCTTAAGCGTACGGCGATTGCATCACATGGTTTGCAGCACGCCGTACTGAATTTGAATAGCAGACTAAACATAGAAGTCAAGTTGCTCAAATTTTAAACAACCGTTGACCAGACATGCAGGTTGATATAGCTAAGTTCAAATGAATTCTATTATACTAAGAGCCCCTGCGAAGGTTAATACTTTTTTGAAGGTCGTAGGCAGGCGCGATGATGGATACCATGAACTTGAGATGGTCATGGTTCCGCTATCTCTTCATGATACTGTAATTTTAGAAAAGAGTTCAGGAGAGATCAGTTTTTCGCAGGAAGGGCTCTCCGATGAAGGAATGAAAGGTGAGAAAAATCTCTGTTCAAAAATTGCATCCCTTTTTAAACATGAATCGGGAACAACTTTTGGTGTAAAAATTCATCTAATAAAAAGAATTCCTTTGGCTGCGGGGTTAGGTGGTGGTTCGAGCGATGCGGCAAGTGTTCTCATGGGGTTGAATCTGCTTTGGGATGTGAAGTGGGATAGAGATAGGCTTTCTCAACTCGGATGCAGGCTTGGTGCTGATATTCCATTTTTCTGTTATGGCAAACCCTCCTTCGTTCATGGTATCGGTGATAAAGTGGAGCCTGTGGAAAACTTTCCTAACCTTTCAATTTTACTTATAAATCCCGGCATCAGCCTCTCTACACGCACGGTCTATGAAAACTTCGATTTACGGTTGACAGCGACAGATGGGGATGCTAGCGTCCGCCGGATTTGCGATCCTAATTTTGGGCGCGTTTTCAAAGGGTTAGAAGATGTTTGTTCATCTTTAACCAACGATTTAGAAAGTGTGGCTATAAAATTTTATCCCGAGATTCAGGAGATAAAAGATTATCTCGTAAATTCAGGAGCCAAAGGGGTTATGATGTCAGGCAGCGGCTCTACGGTCTTTGGAATTTTTGATAACATGGAGGAGGTAAGTGCTGCAAATGAAGCGCTTCCTCGTCTTCATTGGACAGGTTATGCAGTGAAGTATGATCCATCATTAAATTTTTTGGGGGGAAATTATGGAGATCACAGAAGTGAAAGTTTTTCCAGTGAGTGAAGAGAAATTGAAAGCATATGCCACGATTACTCTCGACAAGTGTTTTGTAATACGTGATTTGAGAGTGATCGAGGGCAAAAAGGGGTTGTTTATCGCGATGCCTTCGAAACGTCTGAAAGACGGAAGCTATAGGGATATCGCCCATCCGCTTGATAGTGATACCAGGCAGGAGATTGAGGATAGAGTAATTGCAACGTACAGAGACTGTCTCTCTCTATCCCCAGTGACTGCTTAAACTTAATCACTTGATTAAAAAGAGTTTTGGGGCGTCGACAAGCGGTAAGTCACCAGATTTTGGATCTGGCATTCGGAGGTTCGAATCCTCCCGCCCCAGCCATTTTTAGAGGATTTCATGGTAGGTAATTCCAGTTTGAAAATCTTTAGTGGAAATGCGAACCGGTCGCTCGCAGAGGCGATCGCCCGTGAGTATGGAACTAACTTAAGTCCTGCGAACGTTGCACGTTTTTCAGATGGCGAGACTTGGATTGAAATACAGGATAGCGTGCGCGGTTCGGATGTTTTTGTGATTCAACCTACAAGTCATCCGACGAACGAACACCTTGTCGAACTTCTGTTGATGATAGATGCTCTAAAAAGGGCATCAGCTGAGCGTATCACGGCTGTGATTCCATATTACGGATATGCAAGGCAGGATCGGAAGGTGAGCGCAAGGACTCCGATCAGTTCGAAGTTGGTTGCAAATTTGATTACGACTTCCGGAGCGGATCGTGTGCTCACGATGGATCTTCATGCCGGACAGATTCAGGGTTTTTTTGATATTCCGGTTGATCATCTGTATGCGAAGCCGATATTGCTCGACTATTTGAAAAATGAATTGAATGATCATCTGGTAGTGGTTTCACCAGATATGGGTGGCGCTGAGATGGCCCGCTCATACGCGAAACAGCTGGGTTCCCCGATGGCATTGATAGATAAACGAAGGCCCAAACCCAATGTCTCTGAGGTTATGCATCTTGTCGGTGAGGTTGAAGGGATGAGGGCTGTGATAATCGATGACCTTGTCGATACTGCGGGAACTTTGGTCCAGTGTGCAAACGCTTTAAAAAAGCATGGAGCTACTGAGGTCTTTGCATGTTGTACGCATCCTGTTCTCTCAGGCCCTGCGATTGAAAGAATTTTGCAATCCGGAATTAAAGAGATGATTGTTACAGATACGATACAATTAAAAGAAGCAGCAGCCAATTCCGGAAAATTTAAAGTGATATCGGTTGCTAAAATTTTAGCAGAGGCGATCCGGAGGATCCACAGCTTCGATTCGGTATCGTCGCTGTTTGTATAGAAAAAAAAAGTGCTTAAATGCTTGAGTTTCTAAGTGCTTAAGTTTTTGACTTACGCACTTAAGCACTTAGACACTTAAGCACTTATTCAAGGAGGATTAAAATGTTACGCATGGATTTGACAGCACAAAACAGAGAGAAGGGAAAAGGCAAATGTAGAAGGCTTAGGAATAGTGGATTTGTTCCAGCCGTTCTTTATGGAGCCGACACGACTCCCAAGAACTTATTCGTCAATGCTAGAGAGATCGAAGCTTTGGAGAAGAAGGCTGAAGGTTTTAACTTTCTGATCGATCTTAAAGTCGAGGGAGGAGAGGATACTTTGGCTATGGTTAGGGATTATCAGGCAGATCCGATCAAAAGATTTCTCACTCATCTCGATTTGCAGAAGATCGATATAAATAAAAAACTCGAGGTCGAAGTTCCGGTTATTCTCACCGGTATTCCGATTGGTGTGAAGGACGAGGGTGGAGTTATTGATCAGAGCAGAAGGTCTTTGCATATCCGTGCTCTGCCGACAAACATCCCCGCACATATTGAGATCGATGTTTCCGCGATGTCCATTGGCGATAACGTCCATGCTAATCAGGTAGCTCTTCCAGAGGGAGTTGAATTTCCTCATGATACGAACTTCACAATTGTCACCATCGTTCCTCCGACCAAGATTGAGGCTGCTGTGGTAGCGGTTCCTGTCGAGGGTGAAGAGGGTGCAGTTGTTGAAGGTGTTGAAGGCGCAGCGCCTGCTGAAGGTGAAGAGCCAAAGACCGATGTTAAAGCTGATGCTACTAAAGCTAAGGGTAAGAAGGAATAGTAGCGTACTTCTGAAAGGAGTTGTGTTTTAGCGTGAAATTAATAGTCGGTTTGGGAAATCCCGGGAAACGCTATAAATTTCAAAGGCACAACATAGGTTTTGAAATTGTAGAAGAGCTGGCAAGCCGCAACTCAATATCGCTGGCTAAACGTTCTTTTAAAGCAATAATAGGAGTTGGTTCAATAGAGGGTGAGGCTGTAATTTTGGCAAACCCGCAGACCTATATGAATCTTTCAGGAGAATCGGTCTCATCCCTTATGGGTTATTACCGCATAATTCCTGAAGATCTTCTGGTCGTTCATGACGATCTCGACTTCGACCTTGGCAGAATGAAGCTCGTTTTTTCAGCGGGTGGAGCAGGTCACAGGGGAGTCGGTTCGATTATGGAGTCTTTGGGCACGAAGGCTTTTTATCGTTTGAGGGTAGGAATTGGCAGACCCCCTGAGAGGATGGATCCGGCGGATTTCGTCCTTCAGAAATTTCCTTCAGGTTCAGAAGATTTAGTAAAAGGTTTGATCGACTCCGCAGTGGATAAAATTAAAGAATTTCTCCTTGGTTCCCGGATAGGCCGGAAACCTGAAGAGTAAGCCGATCGATCGGTTTATAATTTTTAACCGTAAGGAGGTTATTGTGAATGAGTACGAGACTCTCTATATCTTAAGGCCGGAGCTCTCCGAGGCCGATCAGGATGATCTTGGAAATCGTTTTTCAGAGATTATCAAAAAGCACAAAGGCGGTGTTCTTTTTAACCTGCCGATGGGGCGAAAAAGTTTTGCCTATCCCATCAAAAAACTGAAACAGGGATACTATTATTGCCTTGATTACGCGGCTAACGGCAGCGTAGTTAAGGAGCTCGAGCGTTCGATGCGCCTCGATGAAAAGGTATTGCGTTATTTAACTGTTCAGCGTGCTCCAGATGTTGATTTTGAAAAAAGGCTGGCTGAAGTTAAAGCTAAGGGTGAGGACAAGCTTAAGGAACTTTCTAAGGAGGGTTCTGAAACAAAGCTTGATTCCAACAAAAATAAAAACGATGACAATACAGAAACGATGGAGGAATAGATATGAGAGAAGAAAGACGAAGAGATGACAGGAATTTCAGGGACAGGGACGACAGAGATGGTGGCGATTATAGGGATAACAGGGACAACTTTAGAGAAGGTGGCAGAGATAGAAGGCCTTCGAATTCCTACAATAAGAAAAAATTTTGCAGGCTCTGCATGGATAAAGTAGAATTTATCGACTATAAAGAGACCAGAATGCTTTTTCCTTTTACATCTGAGAGGGGAAAGATCACAGGCAAAAGGATCAGCGGATTGTGCGCGAAACATCAGAGGGATATAACAACCGCTATTAAAAGGGCCAGAATTATGGCTTTGCTGCCTTTTACAGCAACACAGGTTCCATTGAAATAATGAAGATTAAGAGCATAATCATAGGTGCGACTCTTTCATGCCTGCTTTATTTGAGCGGCTTTTTGTCGATGTTTGCCCCGCTTCCGATTATGGTTCTCTCGGGCAGAAAAAATGTGAGCTACGGCTTGTATGCGGCGCTCACGGCTTTTACCTTGTTCTTTTTGGTATTTAATTTCTTCCCGGCATATCTAGGAGGTCAAGGAAGCTTTGCGACTATCGGGCTGATTAATTTTTTATTTATGCTCTTTTTAGGCGTGCTCTGGTCTGAAGGCATTGCAAGAAGATGGGACATAGTTAGGCTTGGGAGTGCGACGCTCGGTATCTCTCTCTTTCTTGGTGCTGGGCTTTTATTGTTTTTCAATGTCGAGGCCAGAGATGCAATTTCAGGAATTGTGATGAAGAGCCTGGAATTTCAAAATAGCGCTGATTCAGCGCTTATCAAAAAGGAAGTTGTGAATGTGATTTTGAATTTCCTTCCGGCATTTGCTGTCTTATCAGCCCTAGTCGGTTTGGCCCTGAATATGTGGCTGGGAAAGCGTTTTAGCAAAGATATATTGCTGTATAGATTTGATTCTTTAAAAGTGCCGGAATGGCTGGTCTGGACGTTGATTCTTTTTGGCGGCCTGTATTTCGTTCAAACATATCTTTTAAAGAATGAATATATAAAGTTGCTGGCCATTAACGGTATTTTTATATCGATTGCCATCTATTTTTTTCAGGGACTGGCTGTGGCGAGCTCTTACGTTAAAAAGGCTAAAGGTCTTTTTTTACGATGGATATTTTGGCTTTCGGTAGTTTTTTTCTTTCAGTTTGTAAGTTTGATTCTTGTAGGATTAGGTGTGGCAGATGTCTGGTTTGACTTTAGAAACAGAAAGTTGAATTTGGCAGATCGAGCCTCTTAGGTGATTAGTTTATTATTTTATCAATTTTCGATGTCTAAGAAGGAGGTTTTAAATGCGACTCATATTACAGGACAATGTTGAACATCTGGGAAGTGTCGGAGATGTTGTCAATGTTAAGGATGGTTTCGGAAGAAATTATCTTTTACCCAGAGGGCTTGCGGTTATCGCAAACGAAAAAAATGTCAAAGAGCTGGAGCATCAGAAGAGGGTGGTCGAAATTAAAAAGACCAGGGCGAAAAAGAAATTTGAAGATATGGCCACAAAACTTTCAGAGGTATCCATAACTATCGAGCGGGAGACCAGCGAAGAGGAGAAACTGTTCGGCTCAGTTACAACGATGGATATAACGGCCGAGCTGAGTCAGAGAGGCTTTGCCATCGATCGCCATAATATCAAACTTGCTGAGCCTATCAAGCGCATCGGCGAGTATGAGGTAGAAATAAAGTTGCCTATGCAGGTGACAGGTAAAATCAAGGTTTGGGTTGTTAAAAAATGAATGTGAGAAAACTTCCTCCACAGGAGCTCGAAGCTGAGAGATCAGTTTTGGGAGCGCTATTGATAGACAACGAGGCAATCGCTAAAATTGTCGACATTGTGCAGCCTGAAGATTTTTATCGCAATGCCCATGGGAAGATTTTAGATGCGATGCTCGGTCTCTTTCAGGCTAACGAACCTATCGATCTCGTAACAGTTGCCGATTCGCTAAAAAAAAGAGGAGACCTTGAAAGCATCGGTGGTGCCGCGTATCTCTCCGAGCTCATCGATCAGATTCCGACTGCGGCAAATGTTGCGGCGTATGCCAGAATCGTTCGTGACAAATCCGTGCTGAGAGTCCTGATAGAAAAATCGACTGATATCGTTACGCGCGGTTATGAGGAGCAGGGCAACGTCGACGATTTTCTCGACACTGCCGAGCAGATGATATTTGATGTAGCTCAGAGGCGCGTGAAGAAGGGCTTTGTTGCTGTTAAGGATATCGTGAAGGACAGCTTCAAGGCTATCGAAAAATTGTATGAGCAGAAGAGCCTCGTTACAGGTGTTCCGACAGGGTATAAAGATCTCGATCGGATGACATGCGGTTTGCAGCCCTCGGATCTTATCATCATCGCAGGGCGCCCTTCGATGGGAAAAACGAGCTTTGCAGTCAATATCGCTGAAAATGCCTCGATCGATCACAACTTAGTCACAGCAATTTTTTCTCTCGAAATGTCCAAAGAACAGCTCGTGCAGCGCATGCTCTGTTCCCGCGCAGAGGTCGATGCGAGTAAATTAAGGGGTGGCTTCCTCTCCGAGAGTGACTGGCCAAAACTTACGCGTGCTGCGGGATTGCTCTCCGAAGCATCTATATATATTGATGACACTCCTGCTATCAATGTGCTCGAGGTAAGGGCAAAGGCCAGGAGATTGCAGAAGAACAGAGGCCTCAACCTTATAGTGATAGACTATATGCAATTGATGAGGGGTGTGGGAAGGATCGAAAGTCGTGAAAGAGAGATATCTGAAATTTCAAGATCTTTGAAGGCTTTAGCCAAGGAGCTCACCGTTCCTGTCATTGCCCTTTCCCAGCTCAACCGTGGTGTGGAATCAAGGCAGGACAAACGCCCGCAGTTGTCGGATTTGAGGGAATCTGGAGCTATTGAGCAGGACGCAGATGTGATAGCATTTGTATATCGTGATGAGATGTATAATCCGCAGAGCCCCGATGTTGGAATGGCAGAGATCATCGTCAGCAAACAGAGAAATGGTCCGACAGGCAACGTGAAGCTCGCTTTCAGAAAACAGTTTACAAAATTTGACGACCTAGCACGTGGTGGCGATGGTCCCCCACCGGAATTTACCCCATCCTTTGTAGCTGAGCCAGATGCAGACGAGACGGTAATCTCTTAAATTTTCAGGAAGGGATTGAAACCGTGAAAGTCTCAGTGATAATCCCGACATATAATCGTTCAGCACAAGTTCTGAAAGCGATCGAATCAGTTCTGAATCAGGAATTTGAGTGTTTTGAGCTGATAGTCGTCGATGACGGTTCAGATGATTTGACGATCGAAGAACTTGCAAAAATAGATGATCCAAAATTCTCGTTCATAGCAGCGCCTCATAAGGGGGTTTCAGCGGCGAGAAATCTCGGTATAAAAAAATCAAAACACGAGCTCATCGCCTTTTTGGACTCAGATGATCTCTGGCTTCCGGGAAAAATATCCGCACAGGTAAAATATTTTCAGTCGCACCCCGACGTATTCATCGCACAGACAGAGGAGCTTTGGGTTCGAAATGGAAAAAGGGTTAACCCATGTAAGAAACATGAGAAGCGCTCCGGCTGGATCTTTCTGGCATCGCTCCCCCTCTGTATAGTTTCTCCATCGGCTGTGATGCTCAAACGAGAGGTCTTTGAGAGGGTTGGGTTATTTGATGAAGAACTTTTGTCAGCCGAGGACTACGACCTGTGGCTTAGGTGTTCGCTTCATTATGAAATTCACACAATCGATGAACCTCTGATAATAAAAAATGGAGGCCATTCGGACCAACTCTCGGCCGCTTGGGGACTCGATATATGGAGAGTGCGTTCCCTTCTGAAGTTGCTCGAAAACGCTGCACTGCCGATACTCTATCGCCCTCACGTAAAATCGGAAATTAAAAGAAGATCGCACATAGTCTGTGAAGGTGCAAAGAAGCGAGGAAATGAAAAAATCTATAACGAGTTTAAATCGATAATAGCGATGATAGCGGATAGCGCTTAGCGTAGAGCGTATAGTTAGAGGATGTTTTCTATCCGCTATACGCTCCACGCTAATAATGTACTCCCAGCGTGATCCCCGCTCCAAGCGAATTATGCCATCCGCCCCTGTATATTAAAGCTCCGATAACCGGAGGAGCTGCATTGTCCAAGTTCTGGCGGACATCCTCGTAATTTAAGATGTCATATCTGACGATGATCCCTAAGAATACATATTTGTTTATCAAAAAATCGACACCTGCGCCGAAGGATGGCCCGTATCCAAATTGCGTTATTTTTTTGTCGCTTGAGAGATCGTTTCCCGGCAGCACAGCGACTCTGAAATTCATGCCGCCTTTAATATAAGGGAGTATGAAGGTTTCGGGATTGAATACATTGAATTGATAGAAGTTGTACTTCACGCTGAATCCCGGAGCTGCAATATGCTCGCTGCGGCCGCTGTTGATATTTGTGGAATATCTTCCGTCGAATTCAAGTGCCAGCTCATCCAGTATATTCCAACCGAATATCAGTCCGAACGATGGCTCGTAGTTGCGTCCCAATCTGATCCCAGTTTGTTGATCCCTGTCGTCATCAAACTGCATGACACCCAGCTGCAACTGGATATAAGGGCCGGTAAAAAAGCCCTCAGGCACCTTTGCCAAGCTTTTCAGAGGCAAAAGGGTGGATATAACTATTAAAGGGAGTATCCAATATGATATTCTCAAGCGCATCGGGTGATTTTTTCATAAATGGCTTCGAATGGCAAAATAATAATAGAAAGTTGACACAGTGTTTTAAAAATGCGATCAAGCACAAAATCAGTTTACAGTGCGTAGTGTTTTCATTACTCACTGTAAACTGATTTTTCGGGGTGTAGCTCAGCTTGGTTAGAGTGCTTGCTTTGGGAGCAAGATGTCGGAGGTTCGAATCCTCTCACCCCGACAATAAGGGCAGTTGTTAGTGAGTAGTGTTTTCACTATGCACTAAATATAAACTGTTCTTTCGGGGTGTAGCTCAGCTTGGCTAGAGTGCTACGTTCGGGACGTAGAAGTCGGAGGTTCAAATCCTCTCACCCCGACAATAAAGGCAGTTTTAAGTGTGTAGGCCGTATTAGAATGCGCCCATAGCTCAGTTGGATAGAGCATCTGCCTTCTAAGCAGAGGGTCGCACGTTCGAGTCGTGCTGGGCGCGCAAAAAAGCCGATCACCGAGAGGTGGTCGGTTTTTTTGTGTGACCAGCACGACGAGAACAAGCTGCCGAAGGCAGCTAAGTTCGATGACCAACCGACAGTATGGTTTACCCAATGCAGAAATGTCGGCGAGAGCAACGAGCCGACGCCGTGCTGGGCGCGCACAAATTTTGCGCCAGGAAAATTTGTCCCGATACCCGATAATTTCGGGGTACATATGGAATGATGCTGGCGCAAAATTTCGTATATCGTTTTTCGAGTATCGTGTATTGGGTAAAGGAATAAATCATTCAATGTTCGAGAGGCTGAAGACCTTTCGGTCATCAGTTTTTTTGTGTCCAGGGCGACGAGGAGAGCCGCCATGTGGTGAATAGCAGTTTCCTCATAGACCAAAGCTTGATATTATTTCAATTTCCATTATAATGCCTAAAATTCAGGGGGTGATGATGAAAAAGACGAGGGTTTTTACTGCCGGAAGTCTGAAAAAGGGTGTTCAAAAACTCTTTCAAAGCGATATCTGTGATCTTCAGACGATAAAAACAGACGAACTTCTAAAAAATGTTCAAAATCTCAATGCCGAAGACTATATATTCATAAACGCCAGGGATTTTTCGTGGATTTGTGACAAAATAGAGGGGGATAAGACAGCTCTTTCCAAAAAAGAGGTTAAGTTTGAGGGAGTTGAGGATGCATTCTTTCACAAACTCATCACTGGGGATAAATTGCTCTTTATGGGGCAGATGATGGGCGAGCTCACGCACGAGATGAACAACTACTTTGCCACGATGCGGATATGTACAGAGGATATCCTTAGCGGGTTAGAGAAGGATAGTATCGACCGTGAAGCTGTGAAAAAAACGATGAAGATCTATCAGACATATGTGGATAAATTTTCCAATTTTATTCATATTTTAGGTGCCTTTTCAAATCCGCATCTTCAAAAGGGTGATCGCATCGATTTAAACCAGACGCTCAAGAATTCCCTGAAGATGTTGGAGTGGTTTTTCGAAAAGAAGCGCATTAAGATAAATCAAAAGCTCTATGATGGCGAGTTTTCCTATTTTGCCGACTATGCTGAGTTTGAACAGCTTTTCTTAAGCCTTCTCACATTTGCCAAAGATTCAGTTCTTTTGAAGGAAGAGACGGGAAAGGAGATCTCTCTGGAGTCGGGTTACGATAAAAACACCCTCTACGTTAAGATCAGAGACAACGGCCCGGGGGTTTTGAACGATGTTACGAGAGGTCTTTTAAATCCGATGTCAGGTGATGATGAACAGGATCCGGCCTATTCGATCGGGCTCTCTTTGGTGAATTATGTAGTGCATAAATATAAAGGGCATCTCGATGTCGAGTCAGGCAAGAGTGGAAGTGCTTTTACAGTCTGTTTTCCGAAAAAGTGAATTTTGTTTGCGACATGAGATTAAGATAAAGAACACAAGGAGAAAATATGAATAATATTTTGCTGGTGGATGACGACAAGGATTTTTGTGAATTGCTATCAGGCATGCTCGATGGAGGAGAATACAAAGTTGATGTATCTTTTGATGCAAAGGATGCTCTGGAGCATGTGAAAAAGAGTGTTTACGATGTTGTCCTCACCGATCTCAAAATGCCCGATATGGATGGGTTAGATCTTTTGGCAAAGGTGAAGTTGGCCTCCCCTTCTACGATTGTGATAATAATGACGGCATATGGAACAGTTCAAAATGCGGTCGAAGCGATGAAGCAGGGGGCATTCGATTATATCCTGAAACCCTTCTCCACAGAAGAAGTGAAGGTAAAGATCTCGAAGGCTTTTGCTCAGCAAAAGCAGATCCTGAAAAACGAAATAATGGAGGAGACGATCCAGACTCAGTTTGGTCCGATGATAGGAAGCTCATCCCAGATGAAGCAGGTCTATAATCTCATTTCAAAAGTTGCATCGACTAATACTAGCGTGCTGATAACAGGCCCGAGCGGGACTGGAAAGGAACTTGCCGCGCACGAACTCTATAAAAGAAGCAGCAGAGCTAACGCTCCATTTGTAGATGTAAAATGCGTTGCCTTCGCGAGCGAAGAGCTGCAGAGAGAACTGTTTGGCTATGAGAATGGAGTCCACACAGATGGATCTGAGAGAAAGCGGGGGAGATTAGAGCTCGCGAATGGTGGTACGCTCTTTCTCGATGAGATTGGCGACCTGAATTCGGAGATTCAGGCAAAGCTCATGGGCTTTCTTGAGGAGGGGAATTTTCACAGGCAGGGAGGAAAAGAGAATGTTAAAGTCGATGTCAGAATAATATCTTCTACGACAAAAGATGTTCGGAAGTTGATAACTGAGGGGAAGTTCAGAGAGGATCTTTTTTTTAAACTCAACACCTTTTCGATAGAAATCCCGTCGCTTAAGGAACGGGGTGAAGATCTCTATGAGCTGATCAATCATTATCTTTTCAAATATAATAAAGAACAAAATAAAAAGGTGAGGCCATCTTCGGATGTGATAGATATCTTAAGTAGATATAACTGGCCGGGAAATATCCGGGAACTCGACAATGTTATCAGCCAGTCCATCATTCTTGCAGATGGTGAGTTCATAGAAGCTGAGCATCTGCCGATAGCGGTGCTTACGGCTGTTGGATATGATATTAATAATAATATGAAGAAGAAGTTGACCCTCGCTTCTCAAATGAACGCGATCGAAGCTCAGGTGATAAGGGAGGCGCTGGAGGAGACTGGATGGAACCAGGTCAGAGCTGCCAAAAAGCTGGGATATAAGAGAACGTCACTACAATACAAGATGAAAAAATATGGTCTGCTCCAGTCAAAATCTAAGTGATATGTGGGGCACTAAAATTATTTGTATATAAATCAGGTATTTTTTACCGTCAAAAAAATCTCGTCCTGAGTACAATCAAACCCATTTTGAGTGAATTTCTAAAAAAACTGCCTGGAACCTGGCAAATCTGATGTTTTATTTTTCTTATTAACATCAATAATATCTTTCGATTTCATATGGATAGAATAGAAATTTTTTAAAACCGTTTTTAACACTTGCCAAGTTTTGGTCATAATTTTGGCATGTTAACATTTTGAAATCCTTAGAGATTTTTTGTAAGATTTTGTATTGTAAAATGTGGAACGAATATTGCTTTACAAATGGGTAACATATCCCTTCCTTCTTTCTCCTACCCCATCTCTTAAACAAGATGGGGTATTTTTTTACCCAAAATACAAAAAGCCATTCAATTTGCAGTTCGATAAAATATTCCCCATCTCACCCCCAGATCGCTGATAGTAACTTCACTTTTTTTCATCCGTTTCATTATTCCTTCGAGGATGAGAAGGCCGGCCAAAATTACATCCGCACGCTCAGGCATGAGGCCCTTGATCGATTTGCGTTCTCTTATAGAAAGGCTTGTCAGCTTATCGACGATATCCTTTATCTCTTTTGAAGTGACTTTCATTTTGTGAATTTTTTCTCTGTCATATTCTATCAGACCAAGTTTTATTGAGCCGAGCGTCGTCGCTGTCCCGGCGTTTGCAATCAGAGGATAGTCGGTTGTGATATCCGGCAGCTCTTTTGAGATGGCCTCTCTTGCCTTTGTGACTTCAGAAGTAGTTACCGGATCGCTCAAGAGACATTCTTCAGTGAGTTTCACACAACCGAGCGGTAGGCTGATCGGTTTTTGGTTTGATATTGCTATCTCTGTCGATCCCCCTCCGATATCGATCACAGCTATCTTTTCTCCGAAGTCCCGCACTGAAGCATCGAACGTGAGGGTGGCTTCATCCTCTTCTGATAATACTTCGATATCCATTCCAAATCTTTCCTTGATCAAGTCGATGAACTCAGAACTGTTCTTTGAAACCCTCAATGCCGCTGTGCCGATCAGCTTTGTGATATCGACACTGTGGTCCTTTGCGATTTCAAGATATGTCCCAATTGCTTGAGAGGTTCTTTCGATGGCCAACTTTTTTAATGATTTATTTTCGCTCAGTCCCTCACCAAGGCGGGTCACCTGAATCAGATCCTCGAGGATCTGTGGCTTTTTGTCCTTCTCGACTTTCGCGATCAGGAGGAGCGTCGAATTCGTCCCTATGTCAATCACTGCAATTTTCATAAATTTTTACATTGAACGCCGTAGGCATTACTGCCTTTTTGGTCCCCAATCCGGCAATATGCCTCCACCCTTTGAAACTCTCACCTGATTTGAACCGTCAGCCCTCATGATATATATAGCAGATCCCCCCTCCCTCGTTGATGAGAAGGCGATCCATCTGCCATCCGGCGACCATGTCGGGTTTTCATTGTTGCCTGAGCCGATTGTCAGGCGTTGGATATTTGACCCATCTGGATTCATGATGAATATGTCGAACGCTCCCATATCGCGTCCTGCGAAGGCGATCTTATCGCCGACAGGAGACCACGCGGGCATGTCGTTTTGGTAGCCGACGAATGTGAGCCTCAAGGGGAAGCTTCCCGAGAGGTTCATACTGTAGAGATGCAGCTTTCCCGTCCTGTCGGAGGCGAAGACGAATTCCTGCCCGCCTGGAGACCAACTGGGCGATATGTCGATGCCGAATGAATTTGTAATCTGTTTGACGCCCTTTCCTCTGGGGCTTGCTAGATATAGCTCTGTGTCGGATGTGCGCGAGGAGGCGAAGAGAATTTTATCTCCAGTGGGTGAGAATGCAGGGGTCAGGTTCGCCCCTTCGCTCGATGTGACTCGGGTCATATTGTTTCCACCCAATTTTTTCAGATATAGCTCAGGCGTTCCATTTGCGTAGGAGGTGAATGCCAGGCTACCTCCATCGGGTGACCACGCAGGGCTTATGTTTATGCTCTTGTTCTTCGTGACGAGCCACGATCCATAGCCATCCATGTCCATCACGGCGATCTCTTTCCTGTTTTTCTTTTCTGGCGCGACATAGGCGATCTTCGTGTTGAAAACACCGCTAATGCCTGTGAGAGCGAGCATTATCTCATCCGAAAAACGATGAGCGACCTCCCTGATTTGATCCTTCCCCGCCTGATATTCTTTTCCAACGAGCATTTCCCCTGCTAAAGAATCGTAGAGCCTGAGCGAGACCGTGAGTTTTCCCTGTGATTCCTTGACTATTTTGCCTTTGACGAGTGCCAGCGCGTCGATCTGGCGCCACTTGTCGAAGTTGATCTGATCCGAATCTTTCCCCTCAGATTTTTCCACCTCTTTTGTTGACTCCGGGGAGAAAACATTGAAGTACCCTGAGAGCATCATATCATTTCTTATCACCTCGGCTATGTTCTTTCCATCAGAGTAATTGAGATCGCAAATGGCGATCGGAAATTTTTCATCTGATGGCTGATTGACAGGGATGTAGATCTTTGCAAAAGATGTTGCTGGAATTAAAAGAGCGATGATAAAAAGTAACCGTTTCATATTTGTTCTCCTGAAAAGGCGCATGTGGCATGTAGTATGTAGCATGTAGTAAAAACCTTTTCAAATGAGTTTTTCACTACATGCTACATGCCACATGCTACATACGCTTTTATCTTTCAATATTTATCCCTCAAACTCGGATCGAATTCAACGAGGAATCCTTCATTGTAAGCCTCCCAGGCCAGCTTATCAGGCGGCTTTGGAAGGGGACTCGCTTTTTTGATAGCCCTGACACACGAGGCGTCGAAGGAATTATTTCCGGATGGATCCACCCAGCGAATCGAAGTCACTTCACCCTCTTCGTTGATCGATACTTCGATGCTCGCTGTTATATGTATGTTCTCATTTGCAGTACTTCGTATCATGCTGAACCACTCCTGGGAAATCTTTGCCCTGACCTTTGCCTGATATTGCAGATAAACGAGATCATCCGGGGATACCTTGATCGGCTTATCTCCCGTCCCCTCCTCAAATCCACCCTTCTCCTCTTTAACCTGTGCCGTTTCTGGTTCGTATTGTTCCTTGACCAGATCCTTGTCGATCTTGGAGAGGGCTTTCCTTATCATTCTTTCTTCTTTTGTGAGCTTTTTCTTTTGTTTTACCGGTTTTTTTTGTGCTGCTGTCATAGTTTTACGGCCGGGCTTTTTCTTCGACTGTTCAATCGTCACACGGGGAAGCCTCGTGAGTTTTTTATGTTCAGGAAAAAGTGTTTCTCCTGTTCCTCTCGGAAGGACTATGAGATTTACCATGATCGGATGATATTCCTTTCCGAACCTGAGAGAGGGTATGGAGGAGATTATCAATATCACAGCAATATGAAACACAAATGAGATAAGGAACGCTTTTCGCATCTTAAAGCTCTACTCCGGTTGGGTGAGCATGCCGATTCTATCCACCCCTGCTTTTTTGGCTATGGACATAACCTGCACGATAGTTTTGTAACGCAGCTGTTCATCGGCCTTGATAAAGAGATCCTTTCTGAGTTTTGTCGCATAGATTGTCTTAAGTTTTTCTTCGAGCTGTGGTAGAGGAACAGGTTGTGATTCATCGTCGATGTAAATCCTTTCGTTTTCCTGTATCGTCACAATTACATCGCTCTGGGTTCTTTTGAGCGCTGGCGATTCAGCCTTTGGAAGATTTACAGGCATTCCCTGTTGGAGAAAGGGGGCTGTCAGAATAAAAATTATCAAAAGCGTCAGCGCGACATCGACGAGCGGTGTGACGTTTATCTGTGATAAAATCTGTTCATGTTTTCTGATCGGTCTTTTTAATTTCATGAAAAATATTCCTTTTCAACTCTGTTCAGGAGATCTTCGGAAAAATCATTTAAGTCTTTGGCCTGTATCCTGATCTTATTGATAAAGCGGTTGTAAAAGAAGACGGCCGGGATTGCGGCACAGAGGCCAAATACAGTTGTGATCAAGGCTTCAGCGATATGCGGACCTACGACTGTGAGGCTTGAAACACCGGTTTTTCCGATCTTCCAGAAGACATATAATATTCCCCAGACGGTTCCCAGAAGTCCGATGAATGGGGCAATAGTCGAAGTGGTCGCTAAGAAGGGTATGTTTTCTTCCATCAGTTCGACCTCATCATCCGTTGAACGTCTTATCTCTCTTTCAACCTGCTCGATGCTGTTTTTACTCTTTTTTACCTTTCTGACCGCTTCGATGGTGTTTTTGAAAATATTAAAGGCGGGGCTCTTGCTGAACTTGTGTTCCTCTATGAGCTCATCGATGTTTTCCGCATTCAAAAATTCGGTGAAGAATTTTTTATCCTTGCGCTGGTTTCTTTTCAGCGATCGTGATTTCTGCCCAATTATAGCCCAGCAGAAGACAGACATGAGCAGCAGGATGAGTATCGTGAACTGGATGAAGACGCTGGAAGAGAACATCATGGCCAATAGACCGCTGTTCTGTCCAGTTACAGTCGCTGTCTCGACGGTGGGTTCTGCTGCCTGGGCGATAGAGATTAACATTGTCAGAATCATAATAGATCTCCTTAAATTGTTGGAAATTCGATTTGATTAGTAATTATTTTGGCTGATAATACTTGTTCGGTAATTTGATTGTCAACATAACAATCAGTTTTTTGAAAAAGGGGCTTTATTAGGGGATTGACAAAAACTTCGAATTTGCACATAAAAGGGAGCACTTTGATAATTGCTATGAAAATAGTGCTACTCAGAAGATGATGAATTTCTAAGTCTCAACACTCATACATCCAGTTTTTGTTTTATCTGAAAAAACATTTGTCGTAGTTGTAGTTAAAGCTAAGGGCCGGGTTCATCCCCCCAGATGCCCGGCCCCGACGCTTTGATTCTGATTCTCAGTTGTACAACCAGTCCGATATTTGGTGGAAGTCGCCTCCCTTTGGCTTCTCCAGCGCGAATATCTCTTTATTAAAAGATGTGGCATGATTCATTCCATCGATGAGGGTCTTGTCTAAATGTCCTTCCGGATTTACGAGAAACACAAGGTCACATTCCTTGATTTTTTCATCCAAATTGTTGTAATTTTCCATACCTGTATCTAGAGCCCCGGAAGAAGATGGGAATATTACCTTGCATCCCTTGTTTTCGAAAAAAGTTGTGAAGTTATCCATCGTTCCTATTGAAGCCTGAGCGTTGGATCCCAGAATAACAATTTTCATATCCTGCTCAAACATGGATACTCTATATGTTGTGAATGATGAAAAGGGAAATTAATATTATTAATGTGTAGTATTAGAGCCGCTAAAGGTATTTAATGGCATCTAACCATTCACCACTTTATCAGTTGGTGAGGAGGCTAAAGTTGGTTTAGATATGCTGGTTCTAAGTGAGTTAAAAACAGTGACCAATTCACCTTCAATTTCAGTCAGATTTTCTATTGATACGGAATAATCGATTGAAACAAAAGGTATTGGTATGCCACGAATGAATATGTCTCCTTGCGGTCTTCCATTGGTCAAAGTATGCCAATCGCTTTCATCAAAAAATGCCTGAAAATTCTCAGTCGGAAGTTGACGTTCTCTGGTCAGATTTCTACGCTTTGCCTCTTCCTCTGTAACGCTCAAATACAGTATTGCAGCCCCATTGAGAATCAGATCCTCAAACAGGGCTAGAGTTTTGCTATAAGGGCTTACAGATCCTCTGCAGAGTTCGACAAAAACTGTATTATGCTGGAAAAAAGCATGCTGTTTAGCAATGCGGAATGAAATCTCTTCAGATATAAGCACAGAAGTCATATCAAGCAATGTATCTAGATTTCTTGTGATATATCCTGTATGGTCAGCGTTTCTATCTGAGAAAAGGCGCAACTTTGATACTTTGAATAATGCATTATCAATTCTGAAAGCTTGTTCCATAAATGCATAATCTGTTAACAGGCTCGGTTCTTTAATCCCGAAGTTATCAAGTCGGGTTTTTTGCGGAAGTTCCATTAAATGATTGATTAGTGTGGTTTTACCAGCCGCAGGATAGCCTAAAACGAAAACAGTGTTAAAAGTAGGCATCTTAAATTTGGTACCATTCAATATCATAATTAACCTCTCAACTGGTCATTTGTTTCCTCCCTTCATCATTTCACTATTACAATAAATCTGTACTGTCCAGCCAAATAAGCATAATACACTTGACATTTAAACTTACATGATTGTAAGTTCATTTATCCTAAAGGTAATAATAAGCAAAAAATGATTGACTTAAATCTCATAACTACATTTTTAGAAGTGACTAAGCAAAAAAAGCTTAATTTGGCTGCTCAAAAGTTGTTTTTGACACAATCTGCCCTGAGTCAACGGATTAAGTCTTTAGAAGTGCAAATTGGTTCCACGTTGTTTTACAGAAAACGTTCTGGGATGGAACTGAACCAATTTGGAAAGGAATTTTACGAGATTTGTGCGGATTTAGATAGAAATGTTGATTTGCTTAATAGTTGGCTGGATGGTCGAAAAAACCATATTGGTGGGCAGATTAGGATTGCCACTGTTTCGGGCTTTATGTCTTGTGTCTCTCCTGTATTTTTAAGAAAATTTTTGAAAAAATATCCAGAAGTTCGGGTAAATATATCTGATAAATCCAGCGAAGAGGTAGAAAATGAAGTTTTAAGAGGGGCTTATGATGTTGGAATAATCGTAGGACAGTGTAAAAAGCAATCTTTAAAAACTCAAAAATTGTGTGATAATCATGTATATATGGTGTGCAGTCCTGATTATTTTTTAGCCAAGAAGAAAGATGATATTTCTCCAAATGACTTTGATAAATCCAGGTTTGTTTGGAAAATTAGCCGTTCTCTAAAATCCATTATGGAGATTCTTAAAATAAATTATCACGATCGCAATGTTGATATTTTTGTTTCGGATATGGACGCTTGTAAAAAATATGTACTTGCTGGGATTGGTGTTGCTCTTGTTGCCAAAATGTTTATCGATGAAGAATTGAAAAATGGAAAGCTTGTTATATTAGGAAATTATAAAATAAATTGGCCAGCCTATCTCATCTCCCGAAGTGAAAAGTATGAACCGCCGGTAATTTCAATCTTCAAAAAGGAGTTTGTGAAATTCTGTGCGGGCAAAGACTATTAAAGCGTAAAGAAAAACGAATATGCAATCTGACAATCGTCCCATAGGTATTTTCGATTCTGGCATCGGTGGACTTACTGTCTTCAAAGCTATAAGGGAGGCATTGCCCAAAGAGTCGCTGATTTATCTGGGAGATACTGCGAGGCTTCCCTACGGAACAAAGAGCGAAGAGACAGTCACGCGCTATGCCATTCAAAATGCAAACTTTCTGATAAAAAGAGATGTCAAAGCGATAGTCGTCGCGTGCAATACCGCCTCCGCGTATGCCCTCTCGAAATTGCGAAGCACAGTCGGTGTTCCGGTGCTGGGCGTTGTTGAGCCGGGTTCAAAAGAGGGTACAAAAGCGACGAAGAACAAGAGGATCGGCGTGATAGCCACGGCGGCAACTGTGGAGAGCCGGGCATATCATGTTGCAATACAGAATATCGATCCGGAAATTGTTGTGCAGAGCAAGTCGTGTGGCCTTTTCGTCCCCATAGTTGAAGAGGGGATGGAAGAGAGTCACATTGCAAGGCTCGCCGTTGAAGAGTATTTGAGGGAGCTGTGCGATTCAGGCATCGACACATTGGTGCTCGGCTGTACTCATTACCCCCTTCTCAAGGGGATGATCTCTGAGATGTTCGGAGAAAAGATAATGCTTGTGGATTCTGCTTTTGCAACGGCCCGTGAGCTAAATGAGATGTTCGTGAGCGGAAAACTTCTCTCTTCGGAGTGTGAAACTTCAGATGTCATATGTGTTACCGATCTGACAACTCATTTTGAAATGGTCGCAAAACGCCTTCTTGGAAAACCCCACCAAAAGCTTACCAAAGTTGATCTGTAGCGTTTTAAAATCATCAAACTTGTCCACTTGCATTTTGAATGAGTTGGGATATAGTCGCCCACCTATAAGAAATTATCCAATGATTAACGCTGTGTGCGGGTTTTTCTCGTAACATATTGATTTTTGTAGGGGCGAACCCATGTGTTCGCCCGCAATCTTTCCGGGCAGACACGTGGGTCTGCCCCTACAAAAACTCGCACGCAGCGTTAGATATACTTAGTTAAGAGGAGCCTTAATGAAGATAACAAAAATGTTGGCATTAGGAATTTCTGTGTTTTGCTTTTTAATATCACAGAGTGCTTTCAGCCTCACGGACAAAGGGTTCGAGAAACTCTATCTCTTCACCAAGTCTTTAAAGTATCTGGAAGATCATTACGTTGAAGAGGTCGATGAGGAGGCTCTTGTGGAGGGGGCGATATCCGGGATGCTTGATACGCTGGATCCCCATTCCTCTTATTTAAGCCCCGAGGTTTACAAGGAGCTAAAGGCAGGTACTGGAGGAAAGTTCGATGGCATAGGTGTTGAGGTAGCCGTTCGCAATAAACAGCTCACGGTGATCGCTCCTTTGAAGGGTTCTCCAGCAGAGAAAGCCGGTTTGAAGACGGGGGATATAATCCTGCGCATCGATAATGAGAATACGAGGAATATGAGTCTGCAGGAATCGGCTAGGATGATGCGTGGAAAGAGGGGAACAAATCTAAAATTAACCATCGCGCGCGAGGGGGTAAAAAAGCCTTTTGATGTGAACGTCACAAGGCAGAAGATAGTCGTCGAAAGCGTGACTTGGGAGAGAATTGATGATTATGGGATTATCACAGTTGCGAGTTTTCAGGATGGCACCTCTCAGGATGTGAGAAAGGCCCTGAAGAGTTTGCAGAAGGATAAACCGATAAAGGGTTTGATACTTGATCTCAGGCGAAATCCGGGTGGACTGTTGCAGGAGTCTGTTAAGGTTTCGGGTATATTTTTAAATAGCGGCGTTATTGTGACGAGCTCCGCACGTGGAAAGGAGATCGACAAAAGGGTCGCAACCCCCGAAAATACCGAGCCCGATTATCCCATGATAATTTTGATCGATGGTGGATCCGCTTCTGCCTCGGAGATTGTGGCAGGCGCCCTTCAGGATAATAAGAGGGCTGTGATTTTGGGTGAGAGATCTTTTGGAAAGGGGTCTTTGCAGACGGTCTTCGATCTCGATGATGGTTCCGCGCTCAAAATAACTGTTGCGAAATACTATACCCCCTCCGGTCGCTCTATTCAGGCCCTTGGGATAGAGCCTGATATCGATGTTCCTGCTTATTCGCCCGAGACGATAAAGCGGAGGCATCTGAGGGAGAGCGATCTCTCCCAACATCTGGATGCTGAAGCGGGTGAGGCTCACACGAAGAAAATCGAATTGACAGATCATCAAAAAGAGGTAGCACTCGCCTATCTGAAGAGCTGGGGTGTTTTTATGAAGGACCAAAAGGCGCAGAAAAAAGATAAAAATACCAAAAACAACAATAAAAAAATGAAACAGTCCGATGCAATAAAATAGATTTTTCGAAAGGAGATAGTCTTATGAGTGAAGCTTTGAAAAGGGTCGGCGTGTTAACAGGTGGTGGAGATTGTCCGGGGCTAAACGCTGTAATTCGTGCGGTTGTCAGAAGGGCGATCAAACATGGTGGATATGAAATCGTCGGCATCAGGCACGGATGGAGAGGCGTTTTAGAAATGGACACCATGCCTCTGACAAGGGCAGATGTGCGGGGAATACTTCATAGGGGAGGAACCATCATCGGAACGAGCCGGACTAATCTTTTTAAAGATGAGGAATCCAAGAAGAAGGCGCTTTCCAATCTCAATAATCTCAATTTGCACGGATTGATAGCAATCGGTGGTGAGGATACGCTCGGCGTGGCAAAGCAGCTCTATGATAACAAGATCAATATCGTCGGTATTCCCAAGACGATCGATAACGATCTTCTAGGTACCGACTATACATTCGGTTTCGATACAGCTGTCCAAATCGCAACCGATGCGGTCGACAGGCTTCACACGACCGCGGAATCACATAACCGAGTTCTGGTCTGCGAGGTTATGGGAAGGCACGCGGGTTGGATAGCCACATTTTCCGGCATCGCAGGTGGCGCCGATGTTATTCTGATTCCGGAAAAGCCGATCGATATCGATGAAGTCTGCGAAGTTATTTGGAGCCGTCATAATAAGGGTGTGTATTTCAGCATAGTTGTTGTGGCTGAAGGTGCTAAGATTGCGGTGAAGGGTGAAGAGAAGGAAGTTCTCTCTTCAGATAAGAAGGATGAATTCGGACATGTGCAGTTAGGTGGCATTGGAGACATTTTGGCAAAGATGATACGCGATAAGACAGGGTATGATACACGAGTAACTGTGCTCGGGCATGTACAGCGCGGTGGAACACCTACTGCGCATGACAGGGTGTTGGCAACACGCTATGGCGTAGCGGCTATGGACGCTGTTCACGAAGGGAATTTTGGTAAGATGGTGGCGCTGCATGGCAATGATATCGTCTGCGTTCCGCTCTCCACTGTTTCCAAAGGTACAAAGGATGTGGATGAAGGGATATACGAAATGAGCAAAACTTTTTGGGCATATTAAACAAGTTATAAGTTATAAGCTGTAAGTTTTAAGTTAAAGCAAAGGCGAAAAGATGAAGGCCGTTAGGAAAGTTGAAGCGGGATTTGGGGCGAAGGTTGTTGATGTCGACATTCCCAAACTCTCATCCCATCAGGTGTTAGTGAAGGTCAGGGCTGCGTCGATCTGCGGGACGGATGGTCACATCTATCGCTGGAATGAATGGGCAGCGGGGAGAATCAAACCGCCACTAACTTTCGGCCATGAATTTTCAGGTGAGGTAGTAGAAGTGGGAAATCAGGTCGAGCGAATCAAAGTAGGTGATAACGCCTCGGCGGAAACCCATATTCCCTGTATGGGTTGCAAACAGTGTCGCACAGGTAGGATGCATATTTGCCAGAACGTCTCAATCTTGGGTGTGGATAGGGATGGATGTTTTGCGGAATATGTTGCTCTTCCCGAGATATGCTGTCTTGTGAATAATAAAGTTTTATCGTGGGAAGTCGCGTCGCTGCAGGAGCCTCTTGGCAATGCCGTCTATTCTGTAAGAACAGCCGATGTCTCCGCGAAGAGCGTAGTTATCTTCGGTGATGGCCCGATTGGAATATTTGCCACAGCTATATCGCGTCTTTTCGGTGCTACAAAAATTATAGTAGTTGGAATGCAGCAGTACAGGCTTGAGATTATTAAAAAGTACAATCCTGATCTTGTCATCAATGCAAGAGATGAAAATCCAATTGAGATTATAGAGCAGGCGACAAAAGGTGAAGGAGTCGATGTAGTTTTGGAGATGAGTGGAGCTGAAGATGCCTTTCATCAGGGGTTGAAAGTCTTGTCGAGGGGTGGAAAATTCATAGCCTTTGGCATCCCCTCAAAGCCGATACATCTAAATGTCGCAGATGAACTCATTTTTAAAGGTGTCGACATGATAGCCATCAACGGTCGGAAGATGTTCGAGACATGGTACGAAGTTGCGAATCTTTTGAACTCCGACAGGCTCGATATCAAGCCGGTCATCACACATACTTTCAAACTCGATGAAATCGACGAAGCGATGAAGCTTTTGACGGGAAAAGAGATAAAGGCGGGAAAAATCATTCTTAAAACATCGTGAAGCGTCCCACGTGAAACGTGAAGCGAAAGAATTAAAATACGCTTTGCGAGAGGTTACAATGTATTTTGATCTCCAAAAAATATTGAAATCTGAACTTGAAGAGATTAAGTCTGCCGGGCTTTTCAAGGAGGAGTGGGAGATTCTTTCCCCCCAGAGTTCTGAGATAAAGGTGAAGCAGGGCACCGTCATAAATTTCTGCGCTAACAATTATCTTGGTTTGGCCAACAACAAAGAAATCATCGAAGCAGTCAAACAGTCGCTTCATGATTACGGTTTTGGAACTGCTTCAGTCCGTTTTATCTGCGGGACATTCGACATCCATCGAAAGACCGAGGAGGCGATCAGCCGCTTTTTGAATAAAGAGGCTGCGATACTCTATTCCTCCTGCTATGAAGCCAACGAGGGATTGTTTGAGACGATTCTCACAGATAAGGATGCAATAATCTCCGATCAGCTCAATCACGCCTCTATCATCGATGGTGTCAGACTGTGCAAGGCGATGCGTTTTCGTTACGCAAATTCCGATATGAACGATCTCGAAGCGAAGTTGAAGGAGGCCGACTCAAAAGGCTCAAGGCTAAAATTGATCGCGACTGATGGTGTATTTTCCATGGATGGCTATATAGCAAAGCTTGATTCGATCTGCGATCTCGCTGAAAAATACAACGCGCTCGTGATGGTTGATGATTCTCACGCGACGGGATTTGTTGGAAAAACCGGGCGTGGAACACCTGAGCTGTGCGGAGTCATGGATAGAGTTGATATAATAACGAGTACCATGGGAAAGGCGCTAGGTGGAGCTGCTGGAGGATTCACAGCTGGTCGCAAAGAGTTGATAGATTTTCTCCGCCAGAGATCTCGGCCATATCTTTTTTCCAATGCCCTTCCTCCACTCATCTGCGCAGCCACATCGAAGGTGCTGGATCTTCTGGAAAAGGATACATCATTGAGAGATCGCCTGGAGGAGAATACCATCTATTTCAGGGATTCACTGCAAGCTTCCGGTTTGAAAATATTAAGTGGGACACATCCCATCGTTCCTATAATGTTTGGTGATGCGAAGCTCGCTGCCGATATAGCCTCTGACATGCTCAAAGAGGGTGTCTACGTTAAAGGTTTTTCTTTTCCTGTTGTCCCCAAAGGAGAAGCGAGAATTCGTTGTCAGGTGAGCGCGGCTCATACAAAAAAACAGCTGGACAAGACGCTGGAATCATTTGTAAAGGTCTCAAAAAAGCATGGAGTGATTTGAAATGAGTTCAAAATACTTACGTCGCGCCCTTCAGTTAGTCTTTGTGTCCTTGGGCGCTTTTATTTTTATATCCCTCGTGAAGAAGATCGGCTGGCAGGATATTCTTAATAACCTCCTGCGCCTCAACTGGTGGTTCTTGCCGGTGTTTGTTTTGAGCTTCACATGGTACTGGTTGTACACGAAGGGCTGGGAGCAGCTCTTAAAGCCATTTAGCGGGACTCTCTCCACATTCGCGCTCTTCAGGGCAAAGGTTGCGGGGGAGTCGATAAACTCTCTAAACCCTGTGAATTTCATGGTAGGCGATCCTTTCAGGGTTTATCTCCTCAAACGCAATTTCCCCGTCAAAGAGGGGGCAGCCTCGGTGATCGTCGACAGGACGATTCACAGCATGTCGATTCTCTTCGTAATCCTCATCGGCATCGCAGTCGGTTTTCCTGTATTAGATTTTTTGCCTCATAATATTCAGAGGGGAGTGCCAGTTTTTATAATAGCAATGACAATCTTGCTTGCCCTCGTCCTGATCTTTCTTCGGAGAGGCCTTTTTGTTTTGCCATTTAAGTTGATGCTCAAATTGAATATCAAAATTGAATTTGCCCACAAGACGTTGTTGCATATGGAAGAGCTCGACGAGAAGATCAAAAGCTTTTACAACATCAATAAGGGTGGTTTCTTTATTGCTCTCATTTATCATTTTGTGGGGAGATTTTTGGGGATATTTGAGATCTTCATCTTCGGCCATGCTATAACCGCAGAGTTTACATTGCGGATGGCCATCCTTCTTGGAGCTCTCGGTCCGATAGTGAACGCATGCTTCGCTTTTCTTCCCGGCGCATTGGGTGCTATGGAAGGGGCTTACGGAGGACTGCTCTATATATTAGGCCTCGATCCGGCAGTGGGAGTCGCTATACAGATCGGAAGAAGGATAAGGGCGGCCTTTTGGACTTTGGTCGGAATCATATTTATCAAAATGCATCGCCATGCGGTGAAAGTCTTGAATCATTCCTGTGCAGAGGTCAAAAGTGAAAGATAACACGAAGAAAAAGGGGCGTTTTGAAATTGTGAGCAAGATGCTGATGAGATTCGTGTGTGCAAAGCCTCTTCTCTTTAATCTCAACGTGAATGTGACGACGCGCTGCAATCAGGCATGTCCCATGTGCAACGCGGTTCTGGAAGAGCAGCAGGGCGACACTCTCACGCTTGATAAATTTAAAGAACTATTAAAGGCTTTTGAAGGCGTTCCAATTCCAAGTGTGACACTCTCAGGTGGAGAGCCGACTTTAGCACCTGAATTTCCAAAGATAGTTGAATTCTGTGCTCAAAATTTTCCGTTCGGCGTTGGGATGGTGTCGAACTTTTACATGAGGGGTGAGAAATTTAAAACTGCGCTCGATGCTGCACTAAAGAATGATATTCGCGTAGCGTGCTCGTTTGACGGTTTTGGCGAAGTGGCAAAAAAACAGAGGGGTGTGAAAAATTCAGAGGTCTCTCTTGTCGAAAATATTGAATGGGTGACGAATAGAAAAAAGGAGTTGAAATCAAAATCCAAACTCGTCATCAATACAGTGGTCAGCGATCAGAATGTCCAACAGGTTCACGATATCTTAAACGTTGCCAGGAAATTTGGATGGATTTCACGCCTCTCCTGCGCGAATCAGTTTTTCTATCAAGGGGATAATCCTGATCTGCCTACGTTGTCTGATACGCAAAATTTAGCCGATTTGATAAAAAGTGTTTTGGATGAGCAGACGATAGAACAAAACAGGGATTACCTGCGCGGCATTCCTGTTTTTTCCAAAAGGGCTACGCCGAAGCTATGTCCCTATTTGAGATTTCCATTCAAATCAGCAAAGGTATTTTTAAATCCCAACGGCGACATACTCTTGTGCGACAGGACTCCAATAGGAAACGTTGCAAGAGAACACTTTGATCGCATCATGAGATCTCCAAAATATTATGAACATATAAGACGCTTTAAAGAATGCAAAGGCTGCTGGCTTCCATGCTTTGTGGAATCGATTATACCGTTATCTCTTAGCGGACAGCTGAAGTTGAAGAGGATGTTCCGAAATCTTATTAAAACTCAATCAGGGAACACTTGATTGTAGCCTTACTTCTACAGGAATTTTTGAGACTTCCTTCCATTTATTATTTAATTTTACTTCAGTGATGAAGTAAAAATAACCGGAGCTTTGTTTCTTGATGGGGAGACCATTTAATTTTATACGTGTTCTATAGCGTTGAGTGTTAGTCAAATCAACTTCCATATCTTTTTTTGAAATTATATCATCTGACGGAGATTTAATTTTCAATCTGGCGCTGTATTTTTT
Organism: Pseudomonadota bacterium; assembly: GCA_043818055.1. Taxonomy (GTDB): domain Bacteria; phylum UBA10199; class UBA10199; order 2-02-FULL-44-16; family JBDRGF01; genus JBDRGF01. The sequence goes on from JBDRGF010000002.1 coordinate 36,111, forward strand.
TCCCTTCGTGTTTAGGCCTTTATACCAAAGGCTGACAATTTCAATCTGGATAGGGAAAATTATTCCTTTTGCATCAGCGGGGATAGATGGCATCTGTATTGAAAGCTGTTCAAGGATGTCCAATGAAATATTGTTACTGTCTTTGTCGATAATGCTTTTTTGGCAGACGGTAGTCCATGCGTGTTCTATCATCGATATTTCCCCCCTAATAATAGATTATTGCCAGTATTTTTTGTATTGTAACTGACATCAGATTTTAAATCGATATATCCAAGGTTGTTTTTTCTTGCTGTATTAAAAAACAGGATTAATGGAGCGCTGTTCTCTACTCCCGGAGAATTATCCTGTTCAATATCAATTTCCTTCCACTGTTTTCTTTTTATGCCTCGCGTTTTTAAAATAGAACTGCTGATTTTTTGGATTTGAAGCAATATGTCAAACTTTTCATAAACTGGTAATTGTGCTAGCATTTTGCGTCTTTTTCTTTTGAGAGATAAAATACTTTCTATTTGTTTATCGTGCTTCATTGGTTATGTGTTTCCATTGTTTTGTGAGATTATATTTATTTAAAATACGTTTAAGCTCATCAAGATCAAATTCAATATTTTCTTCCAGCAGCTTTCCAATTCTCTCCCTGTCCTTAGGCCGATTGGTTTGAAGCATTATTGCTATCAGGTGTTCGAGGCTCATAACCCTTATTTTTATATCTTCATATTTTTTCTCTAAAGCATTTTTGACCCCTTCTTCAACAAGTTCGTTGGAAGTTGAAAGGAATTGCACGGGAATTCCGTCAAAAACAATATGTTCTCGTTCAGGTTTCCATCCTTTTTTCTGGAGAAAATCATAGATAGGGCCTAAATCTATTAAATCAGTCTGTTTTGCGGTAAAAAGAATAAAAATATCAATATCGTATGTTGCAGCAGGTTCGGCGTAGAAAAGCAGGGCAGTGGCTCCTCCCAACGCATAGTTCTTGATAATTCCGGACTTTTTTAGATCGTTTACTGCTATAAATACGTTTCGCATGGCCGAATCATCATAGGTCAGTACATGGTGGAAAACAATACAAAAATTTAGGATAAAATAAGCTTTCTCACTGCCATCCCGCAGTTTGAACCAATCTCGTTTTCCCTCAGATCTCCAATAGAAACGATTACATCAAATCCATTGCTGATAAGTTTTCTGGAAATTTTCTCAACCCGATCTGATATCACATCATTCATTTCACTTGTCATGCAGTTTATTTGTGAATTCGAGGTTGGATTGACAGGTGTGATCTTGATGCAGAACTTTTTGGGGCTGAATGTATTACATAAAATTTCAGAATCCATTTTTGAATCCTTTGTCAGCGCGAAGTTGAGTGAAGCCTTTCTTTTATCTCCGCTGATAAATTTAGTTCCATATTCAGATATCTCTTTCAGGTTCCATTTCGGCGTTGGCATCAGATAGTCGCGCTCAACATCTGAAGTTGAATGAACTGAAAATTGCAGCTGAAATTCGTCAGAATAATACTCTCTTTTGATCTCTAAAAGCTTTTCAAACCAGTTGTTGCTTGCCTTAGGTGCGATTGTGGAGATGCAGGGAATTAAGTTTTTTGTGTCATAGAGAGTTGGCAGTTTTTTGAGAACTTCCAGAACAGCGGGGTTTAATGCCGGCTCGCCCATCCTTGCGAACTGTATTTTGAATTTTTTGCATTTCTCAGGTTTTGTCGTTGAATTCTGAACGATAAAATCGATTTGTTTGAGCATTTCGTCGGCTGTTAAGTTACCATGGAACTCACTTCCCGCATCGCAGATGGGGCATTTTACAGGGCATCCAAATTGTGTCGATATGATGATGACCCACTTTTCAGTCAGCGGAAGATTTACATCCTTAGCAGAGACAAACTCCGCCATGTAGCGTTCATCATCCCTGAATTTCGCCACAAAAACTTGAGCTAAATCCGCATCACCTTGTCGATGTAATATTTTCATGTTTCTAAGTGTTTGAGTGTAGAAGTGTTTAAGTAATTGAAAAAAAACTTAAACACTGGTTTAATATTCCGGCATAGTGCCAAATTCGTTTTCAAGGGCTTTTAGCTGGATGCGGATTTGTTTGTCAATTTCTTTAAAGAGATGATTGTCATTTTCGGTTTTCTTAAGTTTAGCTACGATCTCTTCACTTGAACAGGCTTTGAGCAGGGCGAGTTGAACCAGGTTTGGATCCTCTTTGGACTGGATATCAGGGTTATAGACATTGTTGATGATGTTGTGAATTTTTGGAATCGATAGGAGCTCGGAAAAATCTTCGCTTTGAATTGCAGTCGCCCAAACACCAATTTCATTCTCCCCATCTTTTTGAGCGGTTGAGATCTGTTTTCTTATAACCTCTATCTGATCAGTAATTCTCAATGTCTGAGTCGGTGCTGGAGCTGAAAAATTGATGTAGTCAAGAATCTGTTTTAGATAGTTGGTGTGGTGCTCAAAGTCAGCCAATACGTTTTGAATAGAATCTAATTCCGATGTGGAGATTGGAGCGTTGGCTTCAACGAATTTCTTAGCCTGATCGGTCCCATCTTGCCATTGCCTTGCCTCTGCTTCGAGCAGTGTGATGCCAAATCTAAATTTCTGCCGGTCTTTAGCAGAGTTGAATAATGTAGGTAGATGAGAATATATCTCAAGGCACTTCGGATCTTTGTGTAATAGGGTGTTGATGTCGTCAATGGAAAGGGATTCTTTTGCTTCAACTGATTGGTTAAATTGTTTGCTTGCTTCTCCAGCTGAGCTGTGTTCAAGCAATGTCTTTTTATCCCAACTTATTAGCCACCTCCAGCTGTTGCGGTTTTCACGGACGAGAATTGGAGGAAGCCCGTTTCGTTTTAGAGTGGAGTTGATTTTTGTTGCAGCGATTTTAAAGAGGTGATTGGGCGAAGATTTTAACTGTTTAGAGTCCCAACTAAAAAGTGGATAGCCTATAATGCAGTGGACGGAGCGAATACCTTTTGTTGCACATCGGGTGATGTGTTCGATAAGCCTTTTAGCCTGCTTGTTGTTTTCGAATTCTAGCTTTTTGCTTTTCACGAAAACAGTTCCATCCCAGTGTATGTTGAGATCATCGAATGATTGGAATGTCAGTTTTAATTGCTGTGAACGTAATTGAGCGATAGTTGAATTCAGATTTGTCTCTTTTTGAGTTAAGGTCGTGATTTTTCGTTCAAGATTATTGAGTTTATCCTTTTGGGAATTCCCCCATTTTATCAATGCCGCACGCTTTGCTTTTAGAATTTTATGTTCACCAAGGATGTTTTCCATTTGAAGCATGTTTTGTACATATCTCTCCTGTAAAGATCTGTAGCGGCGCTTTGTTTTGATAAATATTAAGCTGCCTACGCTCAATAGACCAATCAGAACACCTCCAAAATAGAAAGACGATTTGTCTATTGCTGTAATAATTATTTTTTTTCTCAACGAATTTGCCGCGTTTATGGTGGTTTGATGTACGATTTCAAGTGGCTTTCGCTGAGCGATCTGTTCCCAGATTTGCCAAATGTGATCTCTGATCAGTTCGTTTTCTACGAGCTCACCCCACTCAGGAATCGATGGGTAACTTTTTCCTTTATTGAGTGCTTCTTGAAATACGCGCATACCTGGTTTTCTAAAATAGTGTTCCATTTCACTATTTCTTGCTGGGAGAAATGATGTGGCATCAGAATAGCGACTTTGCGATGAAGAAGATGTAAGAAATTTTACTAGCTCAATAGCACGTTTAAAATTGCCTCTTTCTTTTGTTGCGTGCCATATTCCGAGGTTTGATCCACCAATGAATGGGTGGCTTCCGTGGCTTCCTGCTGGTAGAAGGGATACTCCAATTTTTTTATACCATCCCTTTTTGAGCCGGCTAATAAACCATGGCCCTGTAATGATTGAAGCGTAATGTCCTTTTATAAATTCGGTTTCCAAAGTTTCCAGGTTGATCGAAGGCACTAAAGCGGATCCATTTTGGGAAAGGTTATGTAGATAAGTAATTGCTTTAAGCGATTCTCTACTATCCAGCTTTACGGAATGAAATGGAATTCCACCCAAGGATTTTACCTCCAATATATCTCCTCCCTCACCCCACAGCCAAGGGGAAAGATTGTGTAACAAATCCCATTTGCTCCCTATTGGAAAAGCTATCACAGCATCAATTTCAGGATGTTCTTTAAGAATCTCAGGACAGTTTTTTATAAAGCTATGAGTGTTTTGAAAAATCGAATTGCCATTTTTAACTTTATCTTTGTGGTAAAAAACTATGCGCGTTTCTACAAACCATGGTGCGGCGAAAACACCTCCCATTTTGTGAGGTTTTACACTTTTAAGTGCATGATCAAAAAAAGCATTTTCATCAATTTCACCCTTGATGTTAAGTAATGCACCCTTGTTTGCAAAGTAAGCTGTCCAGGTTGTTCCGATCTGGACGATATCTGGCAGTTTATCGATCTCTTTTTGTTCAATTGCTGATGTCAGTCTGTTGAAAGCGTTTTGCCAGCGAATGATTTCAATTACTATGGTTTCATTTGTTTTTGATTCTTTTTGAAATCTTTTGAGTTCGTCTATGAATTGGCTTTGCCAAATGACGTGATTTCCCAATGGAAAATCCCCACCTTGTTGACTAGGAAGCAAAAAGTCGTAAGGATTATTTTCAATTACAATGCCCGACTCATTTTTTAATTTCGAAATGAAAGATGTTACATTTTTTTGAGTGAGATTATTTTCTAGATGTTTGGGCTCATTTGGCATGACCCAAATACGGAGAGGATGAGCATAAGCAACTGAAAAGTTTGAAATCAGCAACAGAAGTCCGAGGATTGTAGCTATTAGACATTCTCTAAGGCTTATGTTCATACATTTTCGTATATCCCATATGGCATATTAATCAAGCTCTTTTAAAACAGGGGTTTATGTCGTTTTGTTAAACCTTTCCTCAATTTATCTGAAACGTTTCATTATATATAATTGTAATTGGAACAATAGAGTGCATATCATCTCATCAATACGGGGGTGTGTTTATGGATAAAAGAAATATTTTTACTTCTACGATATTCTTATTTTTCATTTTTGCCTTATGTCTTGGGAGTTGTGTTGCCCCGCCTGAAACAGCCACAGACGCAACTTATGATACAGACTATGCCCCGCCTAAAAAAGAATATCCCACGATATTTGTTCACGGACATGGCAACGATGTATGGGCGTGGCAGCCGATGATCGAGAGGGTCAAAGGCAGTCGTCAGGTATATCGCAATGGAGAGGCTTTCTATGCTGGGGATGAAATCAAAGGGACTTATGATAAAAATTCAATATGGAATTTTGGTTATTACAAAGAACGTTATTATGAGAGGGATCAGTATCCGTATTATGGCAGAATTGGGGGAATACCAATTAAGCGGACAAATAAGATGTATAATGTTCTCGGGGATGTTTACGTAAGAAAGGCAGATTGTACAACGTTGTACTATATCGGGGGAGCGTGTGATCCAAATCAAACTCCTATAACGGTTGAAGACACCGAATATGAAAGCAGGGTGAGCTATGCAGATCAGCTACGACGGGCTGTAGATAAAATACTGGCTGCGACTGGGGCAGAGAAGGTCAATATTGTTGCACATTCCATGGGTGGTCTTGTCGCACGCTCGTATATCAAATGGCTCGGTGGGAATGATAAAGTATATAGAATTCTGACTGTTGGAACTCCAAATCATGGAGTTTCAGATCTGGGCGAGCATATCATGCAATTCGGTCTTATAGTAGGTATCTTCGGAGGAATGAACCCCGACCCCGACTGGCAAAAAATTGGCGAAGACATTGAGATGTATCCCAAAGCTGTAGATGATTATCACTTCGATAAAACACCTAATGATATTCCCTTGTATGATGGCAAGAGCTTTATTCAACAATTGAATGATGGAGGAATGATCGTTTCTCCTGTGCAATATGCTACAATAGCAGGAGATTATCACGATATCGTTTTATCATCATTTGAACTGTTGGGAATCGATCATCTTAAAAGAAATGGGGTGCCGGCAGATCCTCAAGATGATGTTGTCGTAAATATCAGGGAAGTGCAGATTGAGGGAGCTGAGTTCAATACGATAGTTCATGCTGCTCACGGCAGGCCCGAAAAGGATAAGGATTTAAAGGGAATAAATGATCCAGACCTTCTTTTAACCGAATCGGGTGCGACTGCCTCAATCATCGGACGCTGGATATTGGGAGACGTAGGTGAAGAACTTGCACCCGATATCGATTACGATGGCGATGGAATTTCAAATCTGGATGACAACTGCCCCGCAGTCGCGAATCCGGATCAGGCAAACCGGGACGGAGATTATAATGGTGATGCGTGTGATCCGGATCCTGACATACCTTATGATGCAATCTCTGCATCTCCCCTTTCTCACGACATCGGTGAGGATGATGATCAGGATGGCATTGTGTGGTCTGTCGATAACTGTCTTTACGTGTATAATCCGGATCAGGTTAACACCGACAGCGACTATCGTGGAGACGCGTGCGATCCTGATGATGATAATGACGGCGTAAAAGATATAAATGATTTATTTCCCCTCGATCCAAAGGAGTGGATTGATACTGACAAGGATGGAACGGGTGACAATGCTGATCTCGATGACGATGGCGATGGACTATCTGATCAGATAGAGGCGAGTTTAGGAAGCAATCCGCTTGATCCAAGTTCAAAACCGATTGATACAGACGACGATGGCCTGCCGGATCTGCTGGATCCCGATGATGATAATGACGGTGTGCTTGATCAAAATGATGCGTTTCCGCTTGATCCAAGCGAATCGATCGACACTGATGGTGATAAAATTGGAAACAATGTGGACACTGATGATGACGGTGATGGTTATTCGGATGAATTGGAGGATATGGAAAATACAGATCCACTCAATCCGCTATCAAAACCTTCGGATATCGATAAGGATGGTATTCCCGACAGCACCGATACGGATATCGATGGCGACAGCTATGAGAATACAAAAGATATCTTTCCCCTCAATCCAAGGGAATGGCTCGATACGGATGGCGATGGGATAGGAAATAATGCCGATACGGATGACGATGGTGATCTTTATACGGATGCTGTGGAGATACAGGTTGGATCGGATCCTCTCGACCTGAATTCAAAACCGGCAGATCATGATGGTGACTTCATCCCGGACAGCATGGATCCCGACGATGACAACGATGGTGTATTGGATGTGGACGATCCGAGTCCCTTTGATCCAGCAGTATCCGTTGATACAGATGGTGATGGCATCGATGACAGGATTGATACGGATGATGACAACGATGGATATAGCGATGTGATGGAGATAAGCTGTGGTGCCAATCATCTGGACGCAAACTCAAAGCCGGCAGATAACGATAAAGATGGGACACCGGACATCCTGGATTCAGATGATGACAACGATGGTGTTCCCGATCTGAACGACGCCTTTCCATTTGATCCGGGCGAGTCGCTGGATAGTGATGGTGATGGAATAGGAAATAATGCCGATACGGATGATGATGGCGATGGTTACGTTGATGTGTTGGAAATTCAATTTGGAACGGATCCTCTGAATTCAGCGTCGAAGCCAAAGGATTTCGACAAAGATGGCAATCCTGATTCGACTGATTCGGATGATGATAACGATACATATGTCGATTCGAATGATCTCTTCCCCTACGATAAAACGGAATGGGCGGATTTCGACAGGGACGGTATCGGTGATAACCGGGATCTGGACGACGACAACGATGGATATCCGGACAGCGTTGAGATAGATGAGGGGACAAATCCTTTCGATGCCAATTCAAAGCCAAACGATCTGGATAAGGATCTGATTCCTGATAGCATAGATGATGATATCGATGGTGATGGTTATCTCAATCAAAATGATGTCTTCCCAAGGGATCCAAGTGAGTGGAGCGACTTCGATCGGGACGGCGTAGGAGATAATGCCGATCCGGACGATGACAACGATGAAATGCCTGATTGGTGGGAGTTGCAATACGGTCTGAATCCAAAATATGCTGAGGATGCGTCTATGGATAAAGATGGTGATGGCATTCGGAACGATTCAGAATATGCGCACGACACCGACCCGACAAACCATTGCGATCCGATTCAATACGATTTTTGTTACTATTACGACATTCCGGATGCAGGGACAGATGCGGGACAGTGTCGTTTAAATCCATCTGAGGCATTAGGTGAAAGATGTGTTCCGCTAGGCAGCTGGTCGCAAAAGGCGATTGTGGATACAGATGGTCGTCCGGGCTGGTGTGAACAGCGATTTATAATCCGAACGAAATTCGAATGTCCGAGCAATTTGGAAGTGTGTATGGATTTTATGCCTGTCGGTTGGGAATGTTCGATGGATATTGGTCTATGCACTATTGGAAGGTTCTCACAGTGTAGAAATCCGGGCACACATTGTGCAAAAGCCAATACATGGACCAGCACAATAGGTTTAGACATGGATGATGATAGGGGTTGGTGTGAGCAACAATTTTTTATAAATGGCCCACCTCAATTTTTCCTTGAGATGGAGTTTTCCGGCAGCACTAACGGCCAATGCAAAAACATGGGAACATCGACAGCGAATACATATGGCGGGAAAACGGCGAATATCGGTCTGAATACAAACAGTCAGCCCGGCGGATGTGATGTGAGATGGAGATTGGGGAAAGAGAATTAAAGGGAATTACATATAAATGAACACCAGTTTTTATTTTTGGTGGGGTATCGAAAATAGCAAGGAGGTTGTATGCAATATTTAGCCATCTTAATCTTATGTTTAACTGTGCTAATTTCATGTGGCGGCAATTCATCTGATGTTGAATCTTCAACTGATCCATCGGTTGTAACAGAGAATTCGGAATTAGAGACGCTCACCTACTGGACAGATCCAAACACCGGTGACACAGTCCTTGGAGTACAACCCAACATAAATTCGAAGGGAGAACTCTTAGCTTATAGAGAACAGAAAATCGAAGAAGCTGAGCAAATTTTAGCACTGACAAGGAATAAAAGCGTCGAAAAGCCTTATTATCCGGTAGTCATCACCATGAACAAACCGATTTCGCTGGCCGAGGTACGCCAGATGCTTGGCAGATATAATCCATCTGTTGCGAAAGTTTTGAAGTCTGTAGGTTCAATAAATTATCTCCCAAAGGCAGAATTAGTAAAAAACGAAGATGCTCTGATCATTGGTTCGGTCAAATTTGTTTCAACGGAGGGTGGCGGACAATTATCTTATGACACGCTGACCAGGGAAAAAGAGATGTCTAAATTGGAAAAGCAGATCGCATTTAAAGAAAAAGAACTCAATGGCGTTGAAAATTATCGGGTGGTGAAAGGAATCACCAGCGTAACCGGCGGCATTCATCGCGATAGCATCATGTCGATTCAAGAGGATGCCAATGTTTTTCTGGCAGATATCGGCCCGATTGATATGTACAAGACCAAGCCCGAAACTGTTTTGTGGAACGATATTTATAGGGATGTCGAAAAATATTCAAAGTAAGTGAAACAAAACTCCTTTTGGAGGACATATGAATTGTTTAAAATTTTCCAAGATGATATTTCTGGTCGCATTTCTAAGCATATTTTTTGCTGTTACGACCTTTGCCGGAGACGAAAGAAGTTATTGTTCACAAGGAGGAGCCGAAAGGATTCTTTGGGCACCTAATGATCGAATTGGACCGTCTGTTCTGGATGTAGGAAAAGAACGCTGGGATGGTTTTGAAAATTACGACGGTTATTTTTGGACATTTCATGCCTTCAAGTGGAACAAGGCGCTGTTGGATAATCTTAACAACTCTAATTGTGCTAAGATGGGTGAATTGGACGAGGGTGTTTATGAATTTCGGCGTGGTCCGGATGAGGGGGCAGCATGGGAATATTGGGATGGCGTTTGGTCCAGGGTCGAAGTTGAATGGTTTTTAATTTTTCCTCGTACAGAGCGGCGCGTATATTCTGAATATATCACTTCCCTGCCGGGCGCCGGCAACAAAGGAACAGAGGAAACGGATGAGTGGTTTGCAAGTGATGTGCATGCAGGGTATGATGTTCTTGGTGGAATTATTGGCTATGCCGTTGGAGGATGGTTAGGTGCCGCGCTTGGCGGTGTTAAGGTCTATCCTCCTGTAGCATTTGATTTTGATAATTGCGGCCTAGCAGAACCGCGTGCAGATCCACCTAGTAAATGCGACGAGGAATATGAAATTGGCTTTGATTGGAAAAGATTGGAACCCGATCGTTACTATTATACCTCTATTAAATTCAGAACAGATGCCGGAGAGGAAAAAACGCCGGTTGATTGGTACGTTAACTTTCAGACAGAAGAAAGGTATGGCGTTTATATTAAGAGAATTTATATTCCGCCAGGCTTTGGGTCTTATGACAATCATTATAATTGTTCCACTGATACAGGGACATGGTCATTTGATTATGATTCTTCCCCTCGACTGAAAGATAATAAACTGTCTAAACTTGGGACATGCGTTGACTCCGATCGTGATGGAACGGCCGATGATGACGACAACTGCCCTAGCATTTCCAATCCAGGTCAGGAAAATTATGATAAGGATAATGAAACTATAAAGATTGGCGACGCGTGTGACAGCGATGATGATAACGATCAATACTCCGATGAACTGGAAATTGCCCTTGGCACAGATCCTCTTGACTCTACCTCAATGCCTGCCGATCAGGATAGAGATCTTATTCCTGATTCTTATGATCCAGACAGCGATAACGATGGTATTCCCAACGAAAAGGATGCGTTTCCACTTGATCCTAAAGAGTGTGTAGACACTGACAAGGATGGAGTGGGCAACAATACCGACTTGGACGATGATGGTGATGGATTTGCGGATCAGCTAGAGGCAAGCCTTGGAAGCAATCCGCTTGATCCAGGATCGAGCCCTGTAGATACAGATGATGATGGTCAGCCGGATCTGCTCGATCCGGATGACGACAATGACGGTGTGATGGATGAAAATGATGTATTCCCAATAGATGCAAGCGAATCGATTGACACTGATGGGGATAAAATAGGAAACAATGCGGATCTTGATGACGATGGAGATGGTTATTCGGATGAACTAGAGGATATAGAAAATACAGACCCACTCAATCCGTTTTCCAAACCTTCGGATATCGATAAGGATGGCGTTCCCGACAGCACGGATTTGGACATTGATGGCGATGGTTATGAAAACACGAAAGACGCCTTTCCCCGCAATCCAAGGGAATGGCTCGATACGGATAGCGATGGGATAGGAGATAATGCCGATCTGGATGATGATAGCGATTTTTATACAGACGTCATCGAAATACATCTGGGTTCCGATCCCCTTGACCTGAATTCAAAGCCGGCAGATCATGATGACGACTTCATTCCTGATGCACTCGATCCTGATGATGACAACGATGGTGTCTTGGATGTGAACGATCCAAACCCACTCGATCCAGCCGTGTCAGTTGATACGGATGGTGACGGCATCGATGACAGGATTGATACGGATGATGACAACGATGGATATGGCGATATGTTGGAGATAAGTTGTGGCACTGATCATCTGGATGCAAACTCGAAACCCGCAGATAACGATAAGGATGGGACGCCGGACATTCTTGATTCAGATGATGATAACGATGGCGTTTTCGATCTGAATGATGCATTCCCATTTGATCCGGGCGAGTCGCTGGATAGTGATGGTGATGGGATAGGAAATAATGCCGATACGGATGATGACAACGACGGTTACGTTGATGTGTTGGAAATTCAGTTTGGAACGGATCCTCTGAATTCAGCGTCGAGCCCAAAGGATTTTGATAAGGATGGCGATCCCGATTCGACAGATGCGGATGACGACAATGATACATATCTCGATTCGAATGACCTGTTCCCTTATAATAAAACTGAATGGTCAGATTGTGACAGTGATGGCGTTGGCGATAACAGGGATCTTGATGATGATAACGACGGTTATCCGGACAGTGTTGAGATTGATGAGGGAACGAATCCTTTCGATGCCAGTTCGAAGCCTAGTGATTTGGATAGGGATCTGATTCCTGACAGCATAGATGATGATATCGATGGTGATGGATATCTGAATGGAAATGAGGTCTTTCCAAGGGATCCAAAGGAATGGAGCGATTTTGATAGGGATGGTCTGGGTGATAATTCAGATCCGGACGACGACAACGACGGATATCCTGACCTGATGGAACTTGATTGTAGCAACTCAGATCCCAAAAATTCCCTTTCGATCCCTGATGATTTCGATCGTGACCTCATTCCGGATTGTCAGGATTTAGACAAGGATGGAGATGGATATAATGCCGGTTCATCGACGGATGACTGTGACTATGACAAAGAGAGCTGGGGTCCTGATACTGACAATGATTCTCTTTGTAATGAAGGAGGCGCAAATGCAGATAGCGACGATGATAACGATGGGTTTAGCGATTTAACAGAGGTGATGTGTGGATTAGACCCTTATAGAAAAGACTCTCAGTCAGGTGACAATGACGGGGATACGCTTCCTAACCGGTGTGAGTGCCATTATGGTGTAAATGCTAATGATAAGAATTCTCCGTCCTGGATTTATTGGTACACTAAAGAGATTGTGTTTTTTAGACCGATACCGGCAGGTGGAAATGGGAAGTGTGCCGTTTTTTAGGAAGCAGAGAAATTTAGTCTAAAATAATTGCTGAGAGGAAACAATGATGAAAAAATATTTGCTATCATTTTTTTTAATTCTTCTATTCAGTTCATTCTCTATGCCGGCACTTGCCATCGATACCGACGGGGATAAATACGATGACAGCGTTGAGATATCTGAAGGTAGCGATTGGAGGGATCCTGCTTCAAGGCCGGCCGATTGCGATGGCGATTTCAATCCCGACAGCACCGATGCAGATGATGATAACGATGGCGCTTCCGATGTGAACGATGCATTTCGATGCGATCCAAATGAGTGGCTCGATACTGATAATGATAGTATTGGCAACAACGCTGATTTCGATGATGATGGTGACGGATTTAGTGATTCGATCGAAATAAGAGAGGGAACTGATCCGCTGAACAAGGTCTCCAAACCGAAGGACTTTGATAAGGATGGCGATCCCGATTCGACAGATCCAGACGATGATAACGACGGCTATGCCGATAACAATGACGCTTTCACATTCAATAAAGCAGAATGGCTTGATACAGACGGAGATGGGATAGGCAACAACGCTGATCCCGATGATGATAACGATGGTTACCTTGACAATGACGAGATCGTCTGTGGAACCGATCCGTTGGATAAAAATTCAATCCCGCCCGACAACGATCACGATTATAAACCAGACGCGCTCGATCCCGACGATGACAACGATGGTGTCCTCGACGTGAATGATGCCTTTCCTCTCGATTCAAGGGATTTTCGGGATACCGATGGAGACGGGATTGGCGATAGAACTGACGATGATGATGATGGCGACGGGTATAGCGATATCCTTGAGATTAACGAAGGAAGCGATCCGCTGGATAAAAATTCAAAGCCAAAGGACAACGATGACGATCTTATCCCTGATAGCATTGATACGGATGACGACAACGACGGCATCTTAGATGAGAGTGATGCTTTGCCATTTGACCCGACTGAGTTTGAAGACACAGATAGCGATGGAATAGGAAATAACGCCGATACGGATGATGATGGCGATGGATATTGTGACGATATTGAAAAGACCGAGGGGACAGATTCTTTAAACAGCGCTTCACAGCCGTCGGATACAGATAAGGATTTTATCCCGGACAGCATAGATCCCGATGATGATAACGACGGTTACAACGACGATGTCGATCTCTTTCCAAAGGATCGCAACAACTGGATCGACACGGATGAAGACGGTCTGGGCGACAACACCGACTTGGATGATGACAGCGATAACACGTCAGATGTAAACGATGCGTTTCCACTGGACAAGAATGAAAGCATTGATACGGACGGCGATAAAATAGGTGATAACGCCGATCCTGATGACGATAATGACGGCGTGGTCGATTCCAGGGATGAATTTCCAAAGGATGCCGGAAAGTGGAGCGATATCGATGGGGACGACATCGATGATAACCTAGACGTCGACAGTTGGATGGATGGATTTGAATCGGCGGATTTTTCGAGATGGGATGAAAGTGAAGGATCATTCAATGACAAAATGCTGAACGGCTTTGTGGCCTATAATCAAAATTTCGGTTGCGAAGTTATTGGAAAAGGGAGTCTGATTAAGCGCTTTGGTTCATTTGCACACAGGGTAATAATCAGGGCATGGGTAGAACTTAAAAATCCAAAGAATCTCTCTTTTATTTTGAAGACAGCAGATGGATTTGTTGTAGGTAAATTTGAGTTTGTTTCTGATGGGGTCTTGCAATATTCATCTCTGCTTTCAGAGAGGTTTGCATATAGTGTCCCGCTCGATCGATGGCTCAAATTAAAATTGATCAGGGATACATCTGATGGGACAATCCGAATCTATATCGATGACAGGATTATTTATTCGAGGATCGGTGATCGAAGAAATATTTTAATCGATAGTTTCGAAATATCTGCTGGCTCTAAAACAGAGTTCTATCTCGATGATGTAGGTTATTGGGTTGACGATGATTTGGATGACGATGGAATCAGGAATATGGATGATCCGGATGACGACAACGACGGAATCATTGATTCAGAAGATATGTTCCCTCTGGATGAGAGCGAATGGGTCGATACCGATCTCGACGGCATAGGTAATAATGAGGATGCAGACGACGATGGCGATTTTATCGCTGATGAAAATGACGAATTTCCTTTGAACAGGGATGAATGGTCAGACTCTGATCATGATGGCATCGGAAACAATGCCGAAACGGATGATGACAACGATGGTGTGTTAGACCAATTCGATGTCTTTCCGTCAGATTCGGAGGAGACGCTCGATGCCGATAGTGACGGTATTGGCGACAACGAGGATCCCGATGACGATAACGATGGGGTTTTGGATTCAATAGAAATTCTGTATGGATTGAACAGCAATTCTGTCGATAGCGATGGCGACGGTGTCATGGATGGCGATGAGATAGCGCCTTTTGAGGATACCGATGGGGATGGTTTGATCAACGTGCTTGATCCCGACAGCGACAATGATGGTTTGACTGATGGTGTTGAGATGGGTGTGACCTCTCCGATCCTGGGAAAGGCTTTTATTTTGGGAACGCTATTTCCTCCCCTTTCTAAGGGGAGGTTAGGAGGGGTGGTTTCTTTCGATGCCATCATCGATCACGATCCCTCTACTACAACCGATCCGCTCAATCCAGACTCAGATGGTGCAGGTTTGATGGATGGCGAGGAGGATCTGAATAAGAACGGAAGGGTTGATCCAGGAGAACGCGATCCGCTTAATTCAGATGATGACACATATCCAAACGAACTAACAGGTTCTGCGTCTGCCGGTTGCCAGCTTTTGAGTGGAGTCGGCACGGGTTCAAATAATATCTTAGTGATGATGTTCCTGTTGATAACATCTGTGGGTGTTTTACAAGGTATTAAAGGAGAGGGAGATGCAGCTTAGATTGTTGTACCCGGCTTTAATCATTATTATTATTCCAGTTTTAGCGTTTGCCCAAAATACAAACCTTGCCGGATACAATATCCAGAACTTCCGGCCGGCCTCCGACAACAGAAGGCTTTTGCAGCTTTCTGAATCCGCTACTCTTGGTCATCTGAATATTCAGACCGGAGTCTGTTTCAACGGCAGCCATGGACTGCTCTCCGCAGGCAATCCAGTGAACAATAGCACTGTTGATATTATCGACACTATGATCACGGGCGATTTTCTCTTTGGGATTGGAATTTCAGATTATGTCGATTTGGGAATTGATCTCCCAATCTATTTTTTTGAACGAGGCAGGGATTTCAATAATGCAAAGCCGTTTGATACGATGGGTGTGGGAGATGTCAGGCTCGATGCGAAATTCAGATTGGTAAAAGACAGGGACTCTATCCCGGGTGTGGCGATTAGTTCATCATTATATTTGCCGACCGGTTCAAGGAGCAAATTCACAGGATATAAAAATGTCGCATTTGAGGGAAGCCTAGTTGTCGATAAGAAGATCAGGGATTTCTATATTTCGGCAAACACTGGCTATCGGGTTTTGCCACGCCACACATTTGCAAACATGGTAATAGATGATGAGATGACTTTTGGCCTGGGTGCTGCCTACACGCTCCCCATTTGGAACAAGACGCTAGATCTCACAGCCGAAGTATTTGGCTCCGCTGTGGTAAGAAAGTTTCAGGAGATCACAACCCCACTGGAAATATTGGCAGGTGTGAAAAAGAGATTCGTGTTCGACAGGCTGGCTATGACTCTGGCAGGGGGAAGGGGAATAACAAAGGCAAACGGTTCTCCCGATTATAGAGCAGTCTTTGGCATCAACTATCTGTTTGAACATGTTGAGAAAAAAAGAGTGGGTGATTCTACAAGAAAGCCAAAGATGCTAAAGATTACGATCTATTTCGATTTCGATAGCGCAAACTTAAATCCAAGGTATCGCGCAATATTGGATGAACTGATGCAGAACTTCGAAGATGATGAGTTCGAACAAATACAGATAGAAGGATACGCCGACAATATTGGAACAAAGAATTACAATCTTGAGCTCTCAAAAAGACGTGCCTTTGCTGTACAAAAATTCTTCGCTGAAAAAGGGATCAAAGATAAAGCGATGACGGTAAAATATTACGGCGAAGAACATCCGGCGACATCAAACTCGACAAAAGATGGCCGCGCTCAAAACCGCCGGGTGGAGATTGACGGGGGTAGATGAGGATTTTGAAAATAATAAAAAACTCAGGAGGTGTTTATGTCAACGCTGCCAATTGGAAGAAGTTGCAATTTTAATAACTACAAAGGTGTTTTTTGTTGTATTGGAGAGACTCAAAATATAAGAGTTTATTCTTCTCATGGAAAGTTTGTAAAAGGGATAAAACCTAAAGATTCCGTCAGATATGTTTCAGTTCGCCCAACCTCTTGGTGTGCTGTTGATCAAAAGGGATATCAACTATTGCCTATTGTGAAAAAATTGGAACACAAAAATTGGAAAGTTAGAGAAAGGGCAATATTAGAGTTGGCCAAGCTTGGTAAAGCCGCTGCTCCGGTTATTCCCGTATTGAGAAAAATAATTTATGATCTGAGAAACAATTTGCCAAATCCATGTAAGATATCTGGAATTGAATATTTGCGGGATAGAGGTCACTTGCGGTGGATCACTGCAAAGGGTTTTAATTATCTTTTAATTGAAGGAGTGTTTTCCGTTTTAAAAAACATCGGTCAAGGTGCTCTTCCTTTATTGGTGTCTCTGCTGAACGATCGCAATGCGAATATTCGTTTACTTGCTTCTGAATCTTTAAAGGAGATGAGGATAAAAACACATACAGTGCTTCGATCGTTAGCTAAAAATTTAAATGACCACAATGTTTGGGTGCGTTTATCAGTTGTTGATGCGCTATATAGTTGGGGTACTACAGCAGTGCCATATTTAAAGATTGCCCTAAAAGACGGCCATGGGTGGGTCCGCGATCGTGCGATACTTCAATTGCACCGTTTAGGGGAAAAATCAATTATCTGTGTGAGAGATCTGGTTATTTTATCAATATCAGATCCAATTCAAATGATTAGAAAAAAATCTGCACAAGCCGTGGCTGAGATTGCTCCAACCAAAGCAATTGCACTTCTAAATTCCACTTTAAGAAATCGTCGTTGGAAAATTCGCAAAGCAGCTGTGGAAGCTTTACGGTATTTTAATTCACGTGCATTGCCTTTGCTTAAGATTGCATTGCGTGATTCAAGCTACAGAGTTCGCAAGGCAGTTGTATTTTCTGTTTATGATATTGACGCGTCCGGTGTTATTGCATTATTGAGGAGGGCGTTGAAAGATCGAAATTGGAGAGTTAGAAAAGCTGCTGTTGCTGTGCTTGCAAACAAAGTTGTTAGGTATTATCCAGATAATAGCTATCTTGAGCTGATCTCTTTACTTAGAAGTGCCCTAAACGATCAAAACTTTAAGGTTAGGATGACTGTTGTTAAAGAATCGGAGCGTTTTATTGGATTGCCGTCAGAATCTAAAAGATTTATTAATGAACTAATCTATCTTATGAGGATCAGTTTGAAAGATCATGACTGGAGGATTAGGAAAGCTTCTGTGAAAAGGCTAGGTTCTCTTCATGGAAAGGCCAAGTTAGCTTTTTCTGAAATTAAAAAACTGCTTATAGATAGAAATGCCAGTGTTCGTATCGCTGCGGCAGATGCTTTATATAAAATCTGCTGTGTGAAATAAAAAAAATAGATAAGACACCTAAATAATCTCATAATTAGGAGGAAAGCATGTCAAAGACAACACCTATTCAAATCAAATACTCACCCCCACAATTTCAACCATGTTTGAAACATGGAGATCGTAAAGGAAATAAAAATGGAATCGTAGATACAGTTGGTGAAGCAAAAGGTGCGTTAGGGAAGTGTTTTAAGTCGAAGCGTAGATATGACGGTTTAAGGCGGTTTTTAGGTTATTACGGATATAATATCCCAACCATGAAAATACTTCTGAGCTCATTTAATGCCAAAATTGAAAAGGCAAAGAGAGAAAAGAATATCTATCAGTTATGTTCAATTGCATTGGATATGTCCAAAGGTGGAGTTTCAAAAAACAAAATATTGAAAGTTTTCATGACTGCCATACGATTTGTCGATATGGTTAATGACTCCGGTGCCGTAGATAAGTTCAACCATATAGCCTCCTGCATGGCTACTGTCGGAATGAATAAAAAATTGGTAACAAGGTTGTTTGAACATGCTTTAAATCTTTTTATAAAACATCCGCTATATCCAGGTCTGAGGCCACAGGTATTGGGTTATATCATCATGGGTTTTGAAGGGGCAGGATTAAATAAATGGCAACTTTATAGATTATACAGAAAGGCAATAGTGGCAGATAGTTTAACTCCAACTGTAGGATGTAATAGATCTTATGGATGTTATGGAATAGTTAAGTTTAGTGGGGTGTTTCACGGCATACATAAAGCCGGCTTTAGCAGAGCTATGCTGAATTCATTATTCAATTTAGCGCTCTCTTACGTGCGTAAGATGGATAAAAGATCAGACAGAGAAAGGACGATTAATTATTTAATTTCTAAGATGATTACTGTTGGACTCTATGATAGGGCGTTGAAAAAAATGAGGTTGCTGCCAAGGAGTGAAAGATGGGAGCTGATGCGCAAGATATGTTTTGGGTTGGCGAATAGAAAGAGGCTCAGAAAGGCACTCGTCATAGCGCGCTCGATTGAAGATCATGCTGAGAAATCCAGATCAATTTCACATATTGCTTCGATGATGGCTAAAGCGAAACGAGGTAACAAGAAAAAGATTTTAGCACTATTTAATTTATCTATAAAATTAGCAAAAAAAATATCCTACCCAACTTATAAATATGAAATTCTGAGCAAAATAGCAATCAGCATGGCACGAGTTGGATTGTTTGATAAAGCAATCTCATTAACAGATGGACTTCAAGAATATAAGGAAGAGGCGTTGAGAGGGATAGTAGAGGCGTTTGTAAATTTTGGTTTGTTTGACAGAGCTTTTACATTTCTACTCTCGAAAAAGATTGTATCACAAACTTATCTAATCATATCTGAAAAAGCTATAGGAAAACTAAGTGCGATACAAGTAAGTCAATTATTTACTAAAGCACTCACATTTGTAGAAAAAAACGGAGATGATGAATGCAGAGGCGCATTGATAAAACAACTATTGCCATATTTTATTACGTCTCGCATCAATGTTGCGGATAGAAGAAAAATATTTTTTAAAATAGTTTCGTTGGTTAAAGTATTAGGCTCCCATTCAGTTAAAAGTAGTTTGATTAATAATATCTCCACAACGTTGCTCGAAAAATTGAATTTATCAAAGAATAAATTAGGTGGACTATTCGGTGAAATGATGACCATTTCGCTTGGCCTTGGTGATTATGAAAATAATAGGGCCGCAACCATTATTCATATCTTGTCATTATTTGCAGGAATGGGTTTGCAAAAGAGAGCTTTGTTTTCAAGGCTGCAAATTAAGATGGTATCCGGAGAGTATAATGTAAATAAGAAGTTTTTATGTAGTGTGATTGATGGATTGAGACCTTTGCGCTTTGAACAAAATGATAGAAATGCACTTATTAAGCTACTGCTCGAAAAAAATAACAGCTATTCAGAAAAAAATTATGCAATCATGGTACAGCTAGATGCAAAGCATGCAATAAGGATCGATTTAAATTTGATTTCTACAATTAAAAAAATGATTGCAGCTAAAATTGAAAATAAAAATATTATTGTAATTTTGCAATATTCGACCTCTGACGTTTTACCAAATGTAATAAAAAAATTGTTGTCGTTGGGAGTAAAGATCGATAGCATCTTAACTATTTTAAGATCTATGTCCAAAAGCAATTCTGTTAATGAGGCCACACTAGAAACACTTCCAAAACTTATTAAAGCATCTTTTCCCGTATCAGATGTCGCTGATTTTTTAAATCAGTTAAATAAAGTTTCAGGATACGTAATTGGTGATGTATGTGATAAATTATCCACATTTATTAAAATAGGTTTTTCGAAACATCAAATTCTTGTGCTGGTTAAGTTAATCTCAAAGAGAGATGCCATGGATAATAGGGAAGATGAATTCAAAGCCCTGCTCAGGTGTGCGGAGAAGTTGAAGAGTGAGAAATTTCCAATCTCTAGAATTTATATTCTCGTTAGGGAAATGGCGAAACATAAGAATTTAAAGAATTATGATGAATTGACTAAGACTTTTGATTTTTTAAAAAAGGATCAGGTTGGTTTTGGCGAAATATATGGATTTCTGCTGCACATAATTGTTCAAGTCGGATATTCGTCATCGAATGTATTTAAAATATTACCGCAGGTGATTAGATCATTAAAACAACGTAGTATTAAAACTGAAAAACTATTTTCCAAACTCAAGTTAGTTGCAAGCATTGCTAAAGATAATACTGAAGAGGCATACAAAGTATTGCAGAAAGTGCCAGCGATCGACCTGGATATCTTCAGAATGATTCAATCATTTCATGGTAATACAGAATACGTTTACAGGATATTGCCACAATTGCTCAAAGTTGGTTTTACAAAACAGATGATTCAACATCTTATGGGGACTACAGAATATTACGAACCTTTATGTAAGTCGATACATTTTTTAATGAAATCAAATGTCAGTGCAGCCAAAATCTATAATTTTTTAATGTCTGTATCTAAAATTACTTTTAATAAATATATTATGAGTGGTGCTTATGAGATAATTCCAGATTTGTGCCATTTGGGCATAGGACAGGAGAAGATGCTTTCGTATATAAAAGTTATTGCCTTCCTGATAAAGCAAAAAGACCTATATATAACATTTTTTAAAATGCTTGCTCCTATGATAAAGGCTGGGTTATCTGAGAAGCAGGTTGGTAAATTAGCCGGCTCAATTGCAGACAATGGTGGGATTTACACGATTCGTGGTGTTGAATTTGTCAGAAAACCGATTAGTCATCTGAGATCAATAGGTCTCAATTCGGAACAGATTTTTAATGTTCTTATGTCTGTTTCAAAAGTTGCAAATAAATTTAACGATATTGCATTTTTAGGGCTTATAAAATTTATAAAAAACAAGAAAATGCTCAGAAGTCATTTGCCAGGCTTTTTAAATGTTACGAAATGTTTCAAAAATGGCAATTATAATTTTTATTTACCTTTAGAGAAATTGGGAATTGATCTGAGAAAATGCACAAGTAAAATGTCTTTTGCGCGTGAATTCGTGCTTAAGGCGAATTCTGAATTTAGCAGAAGAAAGGCTCAGGGTGCGCTGGCTGCAATTTCTAATTTGAGAAATGTATTAGATTGCATTTCTGTAGCTGTCAAAAAAATTATTTGCAGAGGATTATCGCCTGAGCTCAAATCTTATCATAATTGCAATTGTGTTTTTTGACCGCCATTTACTCAATTTGTGTAGTATTTCATTATTTAAAGAATAATTGTAAAAAGCTTTGGCGAGGAGCATCCCATAGAGCCAAACTCGACAAAAGAGGGCCGCGCTCAAAACCGCCGGGTGGAGATTAACGGGAAATAAAAAAATAAAAAAACTTAGCAATTAACCGGCCAATCGGGTCAGGGATTTTGTGTAGGGAGGATGGGGAAATTGGTTGGGAGATTGTTTTTTTGGATTTCGATGGCAAGCCTTGTCAACCTTCTGACGAGGTTTTTCTGATTAGAGGGTT
>JBDRGF010000003.1:0-56564 GCA_043818055.1 Pseudomonadota bacterium
TAGACTCACAGTCTAACTTTTTAGACACTCCCGGTCCGTGCAAACTCTAGATGGCAGAATGATCTTAACGGTATCGAGTTCAAACCCACTTTGAAAATCCATTCATATTACCTGCTAAATAGTTCAATTCGGTCATAAACAACAAATTAGTTATAACTCCCTTTTCTTCATCGGATCGGATATGTTCAATCAGATTCAACATTTCATTACATCTTGGATGCACAGCAAAGAAGCTTCCGGTTTTGGCATAGGTGTATGCCCGACACCCTCCCCTACAAATATGAAAATTTTCACAAGTATCACATTTGGTACTATTATTTAAATAACACGACATTTTATTTTCATGCTGAGTTAATATATATTCAATTGAATCGTTCAACAGATTTCCTAACAATAGTTTATCTGGAATATTCTCACACATATAGACATTACCAAATGGGTCAATCTGAATTAAATTCCCACAAAGGGCATTGCAATAGTATTTACGTTTTATATCTCGCAATCCAAGATAACCAACCAGAATATCATTTACAAAATCGATATTCACATGAGGGGAATACTTTTTCTGATATTTATACAAAAGTTCATATAGATCACATAAAGGATGCAATTCCAGATCTGAATAATTGTCCTTTGCCTTCCCAACTCCCTTAACCTCGGAGACATGAACTGTATCAATTTCATTATCCGCACAAAACTTCAAAGTTTTATCAAGAGTTTTTATTGTATAGCTGTTTATTGTTATTGCTACTGTAAAATCAAGATCAGCTTCTTTACATTTATCAATCGTTTTAAGAACTCTGGACAAACCATCCACACCCCGTGACATGATGTAAGTATCTTTATCAACACTATCCAATGTAAATTGAACAGAACTTCCAGTCTCTTTTAATACATCAATAAAATTGTCGATAGTGACAAGGCCGTTGGACGCGAATATTATTTTTACGTCAAGTTTATGAAGCCACTTTAAATATTCGACAAGATGAGGATACAAGAAAGGTTCTCCGCCAGAGAGTGAAAAGAGCCTGAAGTTTTTATCAATCAACTTTCTTGAGATTTTTTTTAATTCATTCAAGTTCCAACTCTTCTCAAGACCTTTTCGATTATAGCAATATGGACAATGAGCATTACACAAATTTGTTAATTCCAACATAACCCCTTTAACTGGCATATTCCACATACCTCCGTTTTAATCTTACAAGAATAAAACACGACACCATGATGACAAGGCCAGCAAAGAAAAAACCAGTATTTATGCCACATTTGTGGGCCAGGGCTCCTAGTATAAAACCTGATGATATTTCACCGCCTGCCCCAACTAATTCGTATGAAGATAAAGCGGTTGCGCGAATCGAAGAAGGAATACGTTGATTTAAATAATTTTGAACAGATGGTCTCAACACATAATTTAAACCAAAAAAGATAATAATTAGATAGTAGGAAACAGTCATAGAATAGACTGATATTGTTAGAACAATAAAAAATATTATCCCCTGAGACAAGATCAATACTGTAAGATCATTATACTTCAGTATACGGCTCGAAACTTTGTCTAAAAAAAGCATTATGATTCCCATTATTGAACTAATGGTATACAGGTAAGCTATCTGAATAGATGAAAACCCTATATTTTGCAGAAATGGCTGATAATAGCGTTCTATGCCATCTATACCAAAAGCCAAAGCTGCACCTGCAAAGAAAAATAAGCTTAAATTCTTATTACTTTTGATAAGATGATACGACTCTTTGATACTTTCAATGAAATGCATTCTGAAATTTAGTTTCTTTCTCTTTTCATCCAGTGCCAGCACCTCAGGCATAAAAATACATGATAATAATGCAATTAAATTAGCTGTTATAGATATATATAAAATTGAATACCGACTAATTTTATAAACATGTCCGGCAAATATTGAGGAGATAATGCAAAATAAGTAAAACAGGATATAAGCATTTGTAATATTAGCTTTAAATTTGCCCTCTTGACCTCGGCCTTTTAGATAGTCCATCAGCCAGGCCTCATATGCACCTGAACGAAATGAATCCCCCAATCCAAAGATAAAAGCAGCCAAATAAGCGTGCCAGGGCACATTCGCAACAGTGAAGATTGCCAATGAGAGAGTATATATCAAAGCAGCACCAACTAATGATATTTTTCTACCATACTTGTCGGCAAAACTACCTGTCGGAATTTCAAAGATCATCCTTGAGATCTCAAGAATAGCACCAATTAGCCCTATATGAAATAAATTAAGCCCTACATCCTTAAAGAAAATAATCCATAACGAAAAAAAGATGCCATTTGATATGCCTCGCATCGAAATATAAGAGTAAAAACCTAACATCTTAAATTCTCCTTGGGAAACAATCCCTTTTCGTAAAAAGACTGACAAATCGGGTCTGGTGCAGTAAATCTTCTGTAGCGATTATAAGCTTCAACTCTACAACCACCCTGACAATCAGGGAGAAACTTACATATTTTACATACACCTTCAAATTCAGTTTCACCAATATTTTTTAATTTAATGTAAGAAGGATGATTTACAATTTTTTTAAGAGAATCGATTCTGATATTACCTAAAATAAATTCCGAATTATCTAATAACCCATCGCAAGGAGCTACATTTCCATTCGAATCAATACCCAGCATATGAGGAAAGGAACAAAGATATCCCCCACCATGTCGCGTATTTTGAAAACGCTGTGGAATAAGACCTTTTGGTATTATCAGACTTAAATCAAAATTATTTTGATACTTCATTAACCATTCATCAATTAGGTGATCAAATATTTCTTTCTTTAATTCAACCGAGATATCATCATCTTTAGTCGCTTTTCCTGATGGCATTATGGGAATTACACAAAAAGTTGAAGGTTTTAATTTAGAACAGAGCTCAAACATTCCAAAGATTTTTTTATAATTATGCTTCATCAATGTAGTCGCAATAACAAGGTTTTTTGAATTACAATTATTTTTTGCAAATTCAAAGAAATCCAATGCTTTGTTAAAAGAGCCGGAACGTCCTCTAATTTCATCGTGACTTTCATCCGGGGCATCAATACTTACCTGCAATAAATGAAATTGGATCTCTTTCAGTCTATTTAAATCTTTTTTTCCAAATACATATCCATTAGTACTCATTGAAATTAGATAACCGGATCTATTAATAAGTTTTAAGAGTTCAAATATATCATTATTCAATAGAGGCTCTCCTCCATTTACAAAAAGTTGACAACAACCCAATTCTTTCAATTCACCTACAATTCGCTTGATTTCGGCACTGGTCAACTCGTTAAGATATCTTTTTTTGTAATCAGTGTTAACATAGCAGTGCTTACATTTCAAATTACAATGTCTTGTAACTTTAATAGAAGCTGAATAAATCAGAGGAGAACCAAAAAACTCATTAAACTGGCTTAAAGTCGAGATCTTTTCCATTTTTTAAACACTCCTTTGGAAACAATCCATCATCATACATTTTCTGACAAGTTGGAAATGGCCCATATATATCATTGTAATAAGCAATCGAAGAAGCTCTACAATTTCCAGCACACTCAGTAAGAAAAACACACTGAGAGCATACACCCTTAATTTTCAATATATCCTGTTGTAAAATTGAATCCGATTCATAAATTCTTTTCCAACTCTCAGCCATGCCCATTTTTTTGTAATTCCCCGCAACAAACTTTTTATTACCTAAAAATCCATCACACGGAGCTATATCTCCATCAACCCCAATTCCCATAATATGTGGATAAGAACAGCATTCAATAAACTTGAGATGCAATCCTTTATCACGTAAATCCTTAGGAATAAATACAGGTGGAATAACACTGTTTTCAGCAAATTTCACTTTGAAGTCAGATTTTCGATATTCTTCAAACATGCTATTTAGATTCTCAACCAGTTCTTTTGGCGTCACATCCATTTCTTTAGTTGCCCTTCCCAACGTTAGCAACAGCATCAATGCAATGCTGTCCACTTTTAAATCTATGGCTACACGCATAATCTCATCAAGATAATTAATATTTGACTTAGTAATGCACACGCCGAGAGTAATATTCTTTATTTTGTTCATTTGAGCGCATTTAATAAAATCATTCGCTTTTTTATAGAAATTGGTACCGCGATTTTCATCATGGATACGTTCTGGCCCATCTATACTAATCTGAAATTGAAAAAAAGGAATATGAGATATAGCTTTTAGCTTTGATTCGTCTAAATATGTTCCATTCGTGCTGATCAATATATCAAAACTTTTTTCATGGGCATACTCTAGAATTTCTACAATATCTTTTCTCAGAAATGGTTCACCACCTGTAAAAAAAATCTTATAAGCACCTAATTTAGTAAGTTCATCCAGAATATTCTTAACCTCCTGAGTAGTATGCTCACCTAAAGTTTTCTTACCCGCATTAGTATAGCAATGTTTGCAATGAGCATTACAAGCCATCGTTAAACGCATCGAGGCTGCTTGTAACGGATAATCTCCAAAAAAATCAGATACATTTTTGTTGTTTGATATAATTTTACAACTCATCGGCTTCCTCCAATTCAATTAATTCACCATTTTTCAAATTTTCAATACATTCATATGTATCGGATAATATCTCTTTTTTTTGTTCTTCAGTTTCAGGATGATATTTCTCACACATTTTTAAAAATATTTTCTGAACGTCATTATTCCCATCACATAATGAATAGATCTCAAATGCTGTCGTGTTAATTCCAATGCTATTCGAAAATAGATAAGCTTTCTTTAGTTTTTTATATTCATTGTTCTTCTTAATTGGTATCAATTTAATATTCATTTTCTTCTCCTTTAATCACTTCAGGAGGAGGCAAGATATCACCTCCCCCATGAAGTTTTTTAATCCTATTACACCTTATGACCACCTTCAATATTCCGACATCTCGCAATTTTTACCACAACTGGTTTTACATATGCTGTCATTGGATTTCACCTCCTTTCAGTCTTCTTATACTATTAACGTTTAGTCCTTTATTAGATTTACCAATCACACCTAATTCAATCTATCACTTCTTTTCAGAGCTTTTACCTTCTTTCTTCGATTGAACTTCTTCAACTATATCTTTCCCACTGACAGCTTTTAAGCCGGTCATAATTGTTGGGGAATATTTTTTCTTTGTTGTGAACAATATCGAGTCGCTCTTTTCGTTTTCTGTCTGATATATCACTCCGAAGTTGTCGCGTTTTTTCTTGCTGAATAGCATAAAGAGAAAGAGTGGATTGACAAACGCCAGACCAACGCTCTCTCCTACACGGCGTCTTGCGTATTCTCCCTTGGATATTTCTGATATTTTCGTTCCGTCAATTTTGCGATCCAGATGTTTGTACTTCGAAGAAGAATAATCTACGTGGAGATAGCCATCTTTTGTATAAACCATGCACTTACTAAATTTACCCTCCCCGTTTAGACATTCTGCATTAGCAGCAAACGCAGCCGGAGACATCACCATCGATAAAATACAAACCATTAAAATTGCACGCTTCATTGTTTTTTTCTTTTTCATCCCTTCCTCCTTTGTTTTAGGTATCCATGAAACATACAAATCAATTCAATGAGGCCTCTCTATGCATTTACCGTGCCAAAAATTATAGAATGGATAACAGCTTGATATATATGGATATATTGGTCTGGGATGTTTTTGATATGATCGAAAGTGTCTGGAATGTTGGACTTAATAGTCTAGGAAATTGGACGGTAAATAAGAAAAAAGCGCATGTAGCATGTGGCATGTAGTATGTAGTGAAAAGCTAAAAACCTTCTCCCCCATCCGCCCTGCGGGCACCTTCCCCCGTCGAGGGGGAAGGGCATAGAGGAAAATGTCATTGGGGGCACCTTTCCCCGTCTCAGCCAGAAGCTGATCTGCCTTTGGCGGAAAGGTGGAAGGGCAAGAAGTAAAATGTCATTGGGGGCACCTTCCCCGATCGAGGTGGAAGTAAATAAGGGAGTGAATTGGTAGGATTAAAAAATAGTAATAAAATCGTTTACAGTTACTGGGAGTTGAAAATAACCATCAGCTCCCAGCTTCAAGGCCTCCGGTTCTGCGTCGCATCTCTGTGTCCCGGAAACTATGTAGATTTTCGAAGGCTGGTTTAATTCCCTGGATACCTTTATTATATCCATACCGTTTTTATCCTCACCCAAATCCAGATCGCTGAAAATATAATCGAAGCTATGATTTTTCATCAAAATAACTGCATCACTGTAAGTACCTGCAACGCTAAATTCCAGATGTTTATCTGAAGAATTCTTCATACCAAAGGCTTTGCTCAACATACTTTTCATCATGATGTGCAGAGATGGGTCGTCGTTGACTAATAAAACCTTCGTTGGATTCTGATTACTAGTCACTGGTGAATTTAGCGTTACTGAATCATTTTCTAAATGCTTGTTTTGCACTTCATCTATACTGCTAACATTCAGAAATTCAACCAGATGCGCAATATTAAGAGATTTAGGAACAAAGCTGACTACACCCAATTTCATTGCTTTGTTTTTATCCTCTTCAATGCACCTATTAGAGTGAACCATACACCTTAAGTTTGGATATTGTCTTTGCACTATCTCTAGAAAATCAAAGCCATTCTTAACCTCTCCCAGGTCGATATCGACTATAGCATGCAAGATATTTTCCTTCACTAAAAGTGAAAGAGCCTCTTCAACGTTATGCGCTTCATACAATGTTATCGCTCGATCCAATGATCCGTTTTGCTTGATTGTATTCCTCACCGACGCTCTGTATAATGCCTCGTCATCCAATAAAAGAACCTTGATCATCTCCCCTTTTTTCAACAACTCTGTTATCATATTTTCTATCTCTGTTTCATTCTTCGTTAAATCCTTAAATTGTGTCTCTTTAATATTGCGAGGCAATAATTTACAGTCAGATTTATCTAAAATATTTGAAGCTGGGATTATGATTATGAATTCCACCCCCCTACCATTATCCTTATTGCGTGCTGTGATAGTACCAATATGCAAAGCAATTATCTTATGTGCTGAAGCAAGCCCTATTCCCGTCCCCTTTCTTTTTCCTTTAGTGAAAAAGGAATCAAACAATTTAGGAATGTCATCTTTATTCAAACGAGGGCCATCATTGCCGATCACCATTGCAACCATGTTGTTTCCAGCGCGATTCATATCCTGAGTTGATATATCAATCGTACCGTGCTTACTTTTTCCTATGTGAAGTATAGCCTCTATAGCGTTAGACAAAATATTGATAAAAACCCTGGCGATCCTTTCATCATCAACTAGCGGCCGATTAACATGAGAGATTTCATAGACAAAGTCGATATCAGCATCCTTATAGTACTGAGCTACTTGACGAATAGCAAAATCAATGACTGGCATAATAGGAGTAGGCTTAACATCAAGTTTTACTTCCCTCGAAAAATCCATTATATCGTTGAGCATCGATTCAACATGTCTGATAGATTGATCTAATGATTGTTTTGCTTCTTTCAACGCTCCCGGATCGTTGATATAAGTATCGTATGATTCCATCATTGCCTTGATGATAGAAAATGGCTTGCGTACATCGTGTGCAAGCATGGATGTGGTTTGGCCTATAGCTGCTAGTTTGTTCTTTTCCGCTAATACATCCAATAAAATATTCGCCTTATACACAAGCTCATTATAATGATATAAAATATCATCAATTTCAGAAATACGACTCATAGACTCAACTTTACGTATTTTTAAATGACCACTATTAATAACATCTTCTACGTCAAACTGCTCATCCGGCCTAAACAACATAGCTGTGATCATTAATATTTGATTAGATATTTTTAATGAAATAAAATTAGAAATAAACCAAATTAGAAATACTATCAGCATAAGATTTGTGAGTTGAAACGCATCACCAACATTTAGCAATCCTATTGCATATAATAACCCCAAAAAAAATAATATTCCTGTTGAAATCGCAATAGTT
The DNA here is from genome assembly GCA_043818055.1 of Pseudomonadota bacterium. Lineage (GTDB taxonomy): Bacteria > UBA10199 > UBA10199 > 2-02-FULL-44-16 > JBDRGF01 > JBDRGF01. The sequence continues at coordinate 7,973 of JBDRGF010000003.1, forward strand.
AAAAACGTTCTAACGCTAACATAACTTTTAACATAATCAACTTTATTAAAAATAAATTCTCCATTCAATAACGTTATAAAAAAAGTTGCTATTGTAATATCCCAAACATGGGAATACCATGTCAGTGGAGTATCACTTTCGATACCGGAATGATATCTAAGAGCAAAATCAGCTATACATAATAACAATAATGATTGCAGGAAAATATGTTCATTCTGATTGTTACCACGAAATATTGAAGGAATGATTAAACCGAGAATCACCGCTTGAATCAGAGTATATATCGTACTATTGATTAAATGAAATAATGGCGGTGTTGGTTCAACATGGTAATACGGAATTAAAATATAAGTAAATGAGAGGTAAGCAAATGTTACCGCCACTATCAAAGCTAAGCTTATTGATATGTAATCTTTAAGAATTGGTCGAAGCTTAAACACCAGATAAATTAACAGCGTTGTAACAAAGATCGTGTATCCCGTCTCTCCCAAGTAAACAATGGGGATCCATTCCCTATATTGTTCATTGATGGTAAATGTGTATATTACATCTGCGAATAAAAGCGCTGCAAAAGCTGCAAAAAGTAGCCACATGCTTTTAGAACATGTTTTTTTAATAGACCTGTATATTATTACAACACAGATACCAATTTCAGATAGATAGACGTGTAAATCAGAGAAATAAGATGTAATACCATAATATTTGGCAAGAATAAGATGAATCGTTGCTGGGAGAAATATATATAATATTGATAAAAACAATTTCATTGTTATTAATTCGTTATTTGTTTATAATTTTTAATAACATATGCCAATTTGCCCTTTTAATCAACATATTCCGTCTTTCAAGGAGATACAATGATTAATAATAAGTATAAGCTCAACCCTGATCTGCGTTCTACGGATGACCCTGCATTGGGTGAATATGTCCCCATAAACACCCAGATTTTTTATCAACTAAAAATTGCCAAATCTAAGCTCTCAGATGATATTGGACTTGGAACATTTGCACTGGAAAATATCAGGAAGGACTCCGTTATTATTATAGGAGGCGGCCAGCTGACAAGCGACTCTAGTAAATTTTCAAAAGACAAAGATTACGCTGGAGTCTTTAATGAAAAATATTTAATGGCCCCACTTGACTATGACAATCCATCTCCAAATTGGTTAATGAATCACTCATGCGAGCCTAACGTAAAAATAATTGGTGGATTAATAGTAATTTCGAGAATTGATATAATTAAAGGAGATGAATTGACTGTGGATTACGGTATTATTGCCGCGGGAGATTTTGATTTTAAAATGAATTGCAAGTGTAATTCAACAGATTGTCGTCAACAAATCACTAATAACGACTGGAAAAATAAAAAGCTCTTCGATAAATACTATGATGAATGGGCACCTTTTATTCAAAAAAGGGGTGTCAATAATTGATATCTCATTTATTTCAATAGAATATCTACCCTTCTGTTTATTCCTTGACCTTCCAACGACATTTCTGAAGAAACCGGTTTTGTAGAACCATATGATTCTACAACAATCTTTTCTCCATCAAAACCTTGTTTAATCAGATAGTTTTTTACCTCTTCGGCCCTTTGCAGAGAAAGATCGCTGTTATACACATTCTCCCCCCAAAGATCCGTATGTCCCTGCAGAATTATTTTTTGTGGATTCATTTGCATTAGTTCTTTTATGACTGGAGTTAAAAGATATTTCTGCTTCACCGAAAGCTCTGCAGAGTCGAATTTAAAATTAACGGTATGTAGAACTTGAGCATTTCCAGCATCTGCGTCTTTTTCTATTTTTTTGACATGTTTATCTTTCAATGGTGAAAAATTATAAGTCAGACCTGCAAATATACGATACGCAGGTGAGCCAACAGCGCTGGTCAATCCGAAACCTCCTCCTAATTCCACTATAAAATTTTTACTGAGTTCTTTTTGAACACCGATATCCATTTCAATCGGTGTCATCATTTTAAAGCTTTCTCCCAGAACGCTCTCGCCAACCACTTGTGCGTTTATTGCCCATGTATCTTTTTGCCACGGCAAACGATACCGGGCTGCAAGACCAAATGTCAGTCGATCGTCATCCACTATATTCCAAACTCTCCCGGTTGCAGGGTTGGTAAGCTGATGTCGATCTATAATCTTATAACCAAGATTCGCTGCGATATAAAAACGATTCAAATTTTTATCTACAATGGCACGAAATTCTGAAGTTACGCTTCCCTCCCCCGTGAATTTGCCTCTATCACCTGTCGATGCTGTCAGCCGAACTTGAAAGGCAACTCCTGGTATTTTATCTGATTCAGGTAGTCCCCTCACCTTTCCTTCAAAGGCGATATCACCAAGGCTTGTGGTGTGAAAGGAATTTTGCCTATCATCAGTCCCATTTTCGTAAAGGTTCAAAGGAATTTGCAGTCCCACGTCAATAAATTCAAGTATTCCCAATGAAAATGATAAATCAGTCGTCCAAAGAGTTCCTACAAGATCAACGACACTGTTATTAACCGGATTACCCGCAGAAATAAATCCACTACCAATATGAGTGTCTAAGCGAAATCTTGGTGTAAGGTGTCCTAGAGTTTGGGATCCATAGACCGAAAGCGAACCGCTACCGTCGGTTGTCAGGCGAAAATGCTGTACGTTGAAACCAGACAGATTTGTATCTGCAACGAGCAGACGAATAGGAAAGCTAAGAAAAATTATTAAAATGATAAGACGATAAAATCTCATAATTTCAACTTCCTCTCCACTTCCCCCTTTCTAAATTGCCTCCTGATATAAATTCCTGAAAGCAAGAACAGGACAATACAGCCCATCGATCTTCCACCCTTTTCCTTTGTCAGAGAACATCCACCTTTTCCACCTACGACCTGCGTTGGATTGGAATCATCCGCTGGATTGTTGGGATCCGTTTCGCCTAAATCAGGCTCATAAAGGCCATTCATATTCTTGTCTTCCGAACTATCTAACAACCCACCTGCATCCGTATCGGCCTTAGTAGGATCCGTAGTCGTTGTTGGATCGCTATCCGCTATGAAATTTCCTATTTTAAGGTTAGTCGCTTTCAATGGGCCAATATCGTCAGGGTCGTTCGCCGGAGAAATAATCCCCATCTCAATGCCATCGCTTATACCATCATCATCGCTATCGCAATCTAAAGCATTGATAAATCCGTCACCATCGGAATCGATTAACGCCCCTTTTTCTGTTCCATCTATTACTCCATCGTCATCGCTATCACGATCCAACGGATCAAGGCCGGCTGCCACTTCGATATCATCCGATAAGCCATCATCATCCGTATCGACAGCAGTTGTTGACGACATCGAGAGTTTAACCGCATCGGAAGTACCAAGGGCAAGACTTTCCAATGTTTCGTCCAGCATAAATCTCAATTCTTCAACTTGAGGCAGGTCGCCCAGTGCAGACAGGTTCCAGATACAATCGAGTATCAGATCGATTCGCTCCTCAAAATTATCTTCACTCTTGTTATCCAAAGCGTCGAAGGCATCTATAAATTTGGAAATCAATGCCCAACCGCCATCAGTTATAGCATCGTTAGAAGACAGCTTTCTCATTAATACTAAAGCCTCTCTCCATGAGTCCTGCCAGGAATCGGCCATTTTCAAGTCCTTATTCAATTTAAGCGAATAGACTAGGCCGTTATTCCATGTGGCTAAGGTATCAGCTGTAAAATGTATCTCACTGGATGAATTTGGCAGTCGAACAATGTAATTCAGATGACGTGTTTCATTCGGTTCCATATCGATAACCCATTTTGCGACCCCATCTGTCTCAAGCGCTTTGACCAATGTCGCACCGCCCTGCAAGAGGGCATCAACACCGATATTTATCGGTTCGGACCTGCTGTTTAGCACTACGTCCAGGGCCACGACTTCAAGCGGCGAGTATTTTTCCTCCACACCTTTAATAGTAGATAACAGATCAACAAATTCATCTTTTGCTGTGTCTTTTTCTTCATCCTCCATGCCATCGATCCATCTTACAGGTTCATCAAGAAATTGGATAAACTTGCCCTGTCCCAGAGTCTTATACTCACCATTATAGCGGCTTGCAGCCAATGCCTCAGAAGTTCTGAACTGCTTCAACATATTCTGCCAAGGCACTCCGGTAATGGAGTCAGGTTGGCTTAAATTGGCTAAGGTCAAACCGTTATGAACACGTTCTGTCAGTTCGCGATAGAGTTTATTATTGGATTCAGTTCCTTTAATTTCAAAATCGTCCTGATCTGTCACAATTAAAACGAGATCGAATTCATCACTTCTAAGCCCTTCTAAAAATTCTGACGCAGTTGTTGCAATTTCATAATGCCATGCTTTAGTTTCAAATAATTCCATCAGAAACAGAGTTGTGGACGTTTGTGCGGGAATGAGCATCTTGATCGCATTTTCATCCTGAGTTGAATCAAGGTAATATATGAGGACACGTGGTGTTGTAGAAAATACAAGGCTGGCATCTATAGAATGGACATCTACGTTCTGCCTATGTTCATTTTCGCGATTTCCAAGCAAATCTTTGCTCTGATACGATATCACATGAGAACCATCTGAAGTTCCGGCAAGATCGAAAGCCCCAGAATATGGCGTCCACTCACCTCCATCGACACTGTATTCAGTCCTGTCAACGCCCACCAAATTATCCTTGGATGAAAGAGTGAACAGCGTGCTTGGAGAAATAATATTGATCTCTCCTGGAATCTGCTGATTCTGATCAATTGACGTTATCGGAGCCGTATTATCAACGACAACCTTAACTTCGATCTCATCGTCATTTTCATAATCGTCCGCTGCTAAAGCAGTGATCGTATTGCTCCCCTCAGTCATAACGTTAAATGCAGGTGATGTGTATTGCGCAGGTGAATTTGGCGTATATTGAACCGGTGTTTCAGAACCGATTTTATATTCCACACGTGTGATATCCGGCCGGTTACTTTTAGCTACCAGTTCAATTGGTGTGCGTGATGTAATATAGAGATCTTTATTCTGCACTTTCGGTTCACCTATTGAAATATCGATCGTAGGTGGATGCCCATGTAGAATAAAACTGACGTTTTTTCCCGCTTCCCGGTTCGCGACATTGTCAACGCTCCAGTAGCTCATGCTATGAGACCCGTCTCCCATATCCCTGAATTCTATCGGCGATGTCCAGCTGACTGGTGTATTCGCATCTATTTGATACCAAACTTTATCCACTCCGGAATGTTCATCCGATGCGTTGAGGACGAGCTTCGTCGCTTTTCCGGAAATATGTGTTTTTCCATCGATGACGTTTGCAATCCCATCCCAGGTCAGAGTTGTCGCTGGAGAAGTTCCATCGACTTTGAATGTCGCTTGTTTCGAGCCTTCCGGATTTCCGGCGTTATCCACGCTCCAGTATCTTAAGCTATGTTCGCCACTTGCTGTAAAATTCAAAGCTGATGTATATTGCGACGCAACTGGATCGGCATCCAAATTATAAAAGGTCGAAGCTACTCCCGATCCATAATCGATGGCATCAAATGTAATATCAGCGTTTGCAGCTATCCAATCTCCGAAATTACCTCCCTTTATCATTAATCGAGTAATTGGAGGAGTCGCGTCAAACGACAGCAGCTTCTCTATAACCAACGAGTTATTGCCTGCCGGATCCTGTGCTACAAGCTGAATTTTGTAGCCTCCGTCAGGAAGCGCGTTGTGAGCGAGGTTTTTGCCGTTCCATTGCAAGGTCTTTTCATTCGGGGGAAGTGAAATTGTATTTTCAATCTCAGCCAATGTATTCTGGCTTGCTCCGACCACTTTTGCTGTAACCTTTATCCCCGATTGAGCCAGATTATCGCTCAAGGTATAATTCACAACGAGACCATTTGCGCTGGATAAAAATGAATCCTCATTTGAAAACGCAAGCATCGGGGGCGATGTATCGACAGTTACCTCACCGTTGATTGGATCAGATTTATTTCCCGCCTGATCCTCGATGTAGAACTCATAATTGTACATGCCGTCAGAAATTATACTCCCGCCAATCCTTCCATCCCAATGAATAGATGTTTCGCCAGTTGTGATCGGCTGATGTTCCGCAGCCAGGTCACCATTCACCTTAAGAGTATAGAAGAGTCCTGTTGAAAACTGATCAGACAAGGCAACAGAAATGATCATTTCGTCCTTGATCTGATCACCATTTGGTGAAAATGTCTGATCGACAGAAACGAGATTTACAAGTGGCTTCTCCTCATCAAGCTTAAATTCCACCACTTGAGTTGTTTCGGCGTTGCCAACTTTGTCGATAGACCTAAATTCCAAATTCAGTAGTGTCGTTTTATCGATCGAAAATGAGGTTGTATAATTCTTCCATCCTCCATCTCCTAATCTATATTCGATTCTCTCAACTCCACTTGAATAATCACCCTCATCAACAGCTTTTAGCGATATCAACGTGCCGTCATTAACAATGAAACTCTTGTCGCCAGCCTGATATGGTCCTTCCAGTGATATTTGTGACCTTGGAGGTTTGCTATCGATTATGAACTTGAATTGTTTTACATCCTCATCCCGTTCATAGATATCTCTGCCATAATACTCTAGCATATGAATGCCAGACTCGTTACCTTCAAGAGCTAACGGCGTTCCATAACGATGAAATTCCGGTTCAGACATGCGATAGAAAATCTCAGTTACTTCCCTTTCCTTGTTCGAAGCCGCCAATATGATCGTAGCATCGGCACCGACCCAGATTTCACCATTCATCAAATATGAACGACCATTGATTATAGCTTTTGTTCCAATTTCGGTGCTTCCTGAAGGGATTACATCGCTTCGCAAGATCAGTGTCACCTTTCGTTCGCTTTCACGATTTCCTACATCATCATATGCCGCATATGTGATCTCGTGATTGCCTATCTCCTGGCCGGCCAATGTAAATGGCGAAACGTATTCAACAAATGAAGCGTCATCGATTTTATATTCAATTCTCGTTGTGCCGCTTGTCGTAGATGTTGCTAAGTCATCAGCTAAAAATGATATTTCACTATTTTCATTCGCATAGGCAGATTGTCCGTCGGATACAACGTTTCCATCCAACAACAGTTTTGTAAGCGGAGGATCCGTATCGAGGCTAATCGGTACTTCCAGCGAATTCATGAAGCCGGCTACGTTTAGAACTTCAAAGACTACAGTATATTCGCCACTGGGAAGAGCCGTTTCCCAGTTGATATCGAACACTTGATCTGTTCCCTCGTAGATCGTGGTTTTATCCATAACAGGATCGTCATTGCTGTAGTAGCTGATTCTCGTCAACTCCGGCGCAGGGCCTGATATAGATCCTGCAATATTCAAGGGTGCATTATAGACGGCATTCGGTTTTGGACTCACGATAGAGAAACTTGGTATATCCTTAGCTTCCTTCAACATGACATAGGTGGAAAAATGCTCCAATGTAGCCGTTATGGTGAAAAACTTATTCGGATCTGGTGTATCACAGGTGTCGGCCGGTGGATTGACAGTTGAGATCAGTTCCAGTTCACCATTATCCTTCAAATTATAGACTGTGATTTCAGCAGGATTGCTCCCGAAAGCATTCCAGACCTCTTCACATGTGAATGTGGTCTCCATTTGAACAGGGTGTTGAGGATCGATATCTATACCGTCCGGCTGGAGATTATAGACCGGTCCGACAGGAATAGTGCCTGAAGGAAGGTTCAGCGCCGGCAATAGTGGATCATTACTTTGAACGGGTGTCACCGACACAAGAGCCATTTGTGAATTATTCCCTAATGTCTGATCATCGAAATACAGTTTTGTTCTTCCGAACGCATCCCGAACTTGTACATTTTCGCCTCGTTTTACCTCTTTACCCAGACCGATATTCATACTCGTCTCTTTTATCTCTCCCACATCGTTTTCAACACGAAGGAGTACAGTGTAATTTTCGCCGTTGAGCTGTGTCACATCCCACCACCCTAAGATTCGCGTTCCATCGCTTTGAGGTTGAGAGAGTTGATTCGGAATATTTTGCCAAAGCTGTTTCCTGGAATCGTAATATTTGAGATCGTACTTGCTCGTTTCAACGTCACCACGGATTTCTATGAATCGCTTAGGCACTGCATTCGGTTTCAATTTTAGACGGAATGTATCAAGAGTATTATCGTTGAGCTCAGGAATCGCATTTTTGTCCTGATCTATTGTGGAATTGCCATGAATCTGTTTATCGACGACTTCAAAGGCATTTACCGGTTCGCCGTTCGGATATTTCAATTCGATATTCCAATCATTGATGCGAACTATGTTGGAGAATGTATAGAGATCAGGATGAGCAGTCTTGGCTTCGTATGCATCATAGATTTTTATAGCATCTGATTTTATCCTGTAGTCCTGTTCGTTGAAATGCTCGAAAAGCGAGGATATCTTTCCGCCATCAAGAGAGGTATCCTGATCGGTTGAAAATGTATTTTGAACAAATGAGGCGTAAATGTTTGGATTATTTGAAACGCAATTGCCTGTATCCGGACCTGATGAACTGCCCATCCATAAATTCACGAAGGGAAGTTTTTTGAAACCGCTTTCGCAACTCGCAAATTCCAATTTACGATAAGCATTATTGAGTCGTTCGCGCACCTCGTATGTAAAGCTCTGTGATGTTATCGATACCGTGTCCCCCGCGCCCGTCCCTATCGAACCCGAGGGGAACGCCCCGAGCGCGCTAGTTCCTGAACTTTGCAAGTTGCGCGAAACCCAGCCCGTTTGGGTCGGCCCCCAATTTCTATCGGAATATGCAGTAGCCGGGCGAATTATAGTGAAGAAACCTTTTACGATAACCTGAGTTGGGTCCTCTGTCTCATTGATGGGGTTGCAAACAACTTTTAGCATAGGATTACAATTTACAACGATGGGTTCACGACGTTTAAATGTATAGTCAATGCGTTTGCAGTTCGGACAGGAAAAAGAGAGCGTTTCATCGGTATTGATGTGCTTTTCCCTATCGCTCGAAACAAAGGTATTAACCAACACGCCGCTTTCGTTGAACGCCTTTATAGTGATATCGTATTGGGATTGAGCCTGAGTCAAAGTAAATTGCCACCTATCGAATATGATGCTTTCCGATATCGTCCTGCTCATTTCAGTAGCCGGGGCGCAATATACTTTATAAACTCCCCAGTTGCACTGACGCTCTTCAAATACGGCGTTCTCCGTTCTTTTATCATCATAGGTATAGCTGTATCTCTCGCGTCCTTCCCCCCTGATATTATAATCGACATCCAGTACGATCCTCCCTGTCCCCTTAGCCTGCCAGTAAAAATCCGGATTTCCTTCCAAAGGAAAATCGTCGCTCGCATTATCATTATTTAACAAAATCCCTTTATCCTTGTCTGTAGTTGCATTCTTTTTTCCATCTCCGATGAGTTTAGCTATCGATGCCTTCAGATTATCATTGTAATCAGGCGATGAAAGCACGATCGGGATTTCCTCTACTATATTCTCATTTCGTCCCAACTCAGTACCGATGGCCGTCAAGCGACAGATATAGTTGCCAAATGGAAGCATGAAACCGCTTGAATCAGTGCCATCCCAAACCGGCGGGAAATCACCGCTAACTTGGGAGAGATAGTCGGTTAAAAGCCGCTTTTTTAATGCGCCTTGTTCATTAAGTATCTCAAGCGTAACTTTAGCAGGCTTACTCAAGGCATAGGAAATCGTCGTAGAACGGTCGGGTAAATCAACGGATGAATCCATCGGATTAAATTCATCTACAGAACTAACGAATTGAAGAAGTTTTAGAGTTTCGGCAAGCGAATCGTTGATATTGATAGAGACCTTAGCTGAGTCATCCCTGGCCTCTCCATAGCCGTCTATAGCTGTAGCTGTAATTTGTACGTTGTACTCTCCGTTTGGAAGCTCTCTTCCGAGATTATCAAGGCCATTCCAATTGAACAAGTATGTGCGCTCAGCGGCACGGTTCAAAAATGACTGTGTATAAACCACGTTAGAGCCGCTCTTATATATCGTCACATTTATATCGGCTGGCTTTCCTTTGAGCGTGTAGCTGATATTGGATTGCCGAACTCTCTCTGTGATAATGCTTGCTACCGGAGTAACATCAGTGATCTCTGGAAGGTTTAAGGATACGGTTCCTGTTCCACTGCCACTAGTTCCGCCACCCGTTGAACCGCTTCCTCCGGTTCCAGAACCCGAACCACCTGAGCCGGTAGCCGAAGCCAATCCATTTGCGACATTCACATGAACAAAGTCATAACTAAAATGTTTCGTTCCACTCGATTCAGTGTCTATCACCTTGATCAAAATGGTATATTCGCCATTAGATAGATTGAGAGTATTCCAACTCCCCAGCAATCCGTGCTGCACAGGACTTACACCAACGTTGGAATTCGGATATACAGCATCATTAGGCTCATTATATTTGTTCGTAGGAGATTGTAAACGCATTGGCACTGAGATGGGTTGCCAACTTGATCCGCTATCCCCCACAGTTGCAACATCCTGATCGTTCACATCCCAAGTCCCTTGTCTAAAGTAGAGCTTATAAGATTCATAGTCAAAACCACTCTTGTTCTCGCCTATATTCGGATCTGCCGAGACACCCTTGATTCCGATCGTATCCCATATTTTAGTTTCAGTTTCCGGAAACTCGATCTTAGCCTTAATTCCAAACAGAATGGCCTGAGTTAACGCTTCTGAGATCAAACCATCTTCGGAGGTAGCTGTGACTTTGAGAATATAAAGACCTGAATCCAAAGGCTTGTCATCCTCTTTAGTCAACGTTCCCCTTGTATCGATACCATCCCACTTTTCGATATGATGTCCTAATGAGAGGGCTTTGCTATCTACGAGGGTGGAGATGAAACGGCCATTGGAATCTTTAATGTCAATATTGATAGCAGCATCCTCTGAAAGATCGAAATGAATTTCGGTCTCATCATTCACTCCATCGTCATTTGGAGTAAAAACCAAAGGTCGTGCTGAGAGCGCTGTGATAGCAACCGCTTTCGCATAGTAGAATTCTGCACGGCGATCGTATTCATGAACATTCTGTCCCAGTTCAAAAACTGCAAAGTTTTTCAGGCTGGATAAATATGATGTGAAAAGATCCCATCCGGTTGCGGAACTGAATGCGCCGTTGTAAAGATCGTTCACTATTTTGCCAACAGATGGAGCTTCGAATTCACGATAATTAGCAGATTTCTGCCAGCCAGTCAAAGGTGAGCCCTCTGTATTATAAGCGATGACATCTCCATCTGACAAAAGAGTTATAAGATCAGGCTTACCATCAAGATCGACATCACCTACCGTTACGCCTGACAAGATTGTAAAACCATCAGGTGCTGAGATAGCTCGAATCAACTCACCATTATGATCAACAACCAAAATCTGACTCTCAGTAGCGAAAACCAAATCATCAAAGCTATCTCCGTCTAAATCTGAAGAAGTTGGTTCACCAACAACTCTCTTACCATCGGGTATAACAAAGAAAATTGAATGTGCCAGACTGGAATTCCAAACATATATAGTATCGTCATTTACTGCGTAGAGTTTTTGCCGTCCGAGATTATCAAGATCAGCAAGGAACAAATTAAAATCTGACGATAAGTCTGGAAATTTAAAATTGCTATCAACCTCTCCAGTCTCTTTCAATACCGTAATCTTATGATCAGAAGTTGCAGATATAGTTTCAAACTGACCATCTCCATCCAAATCTGCCAAAAGTGGAGTCGCGATAAGAGAAGCAGTTCCAAGTGTAAGATTTTTTGTCCATCGGCTGAGCTCTTGCGCTACCCCGTTATAGACATGAAAGCAAAGAGAACCATTCCCACCCTGAGATACAGCCAAAATCTCCATGCGAGAATCGCCGTCAAGATCCACAAGACGTGGATTGCCAATAAATACCCTAGCCTGCGATGTAAGATCTATTGGAAAGTTCGGGATAATATTTCCCCTGGCATCCCAAGCGTAAAGCTTCCCATCCAAAGATGAGGTTACACGCTCAGTTTGATATGAATCGTCAATGTTGCCGACAGCATTGAAGGCGTGGGCTGTTTTAATAACATTGAAACAAAGAGTAATTAAAACAATACAGATGTATTTTAGAAATTTATTCTTTATCATCATGCTCCAGGTGACTGACTACATTTACCTTCCATAAGTTTGTCACAGTCTTCATAATTATAGTTTGTATTATCGATTGAAATTATACCGGTCATCTTTTCGGAAGAATTAGAGTAATTTATTGCTAGATCGAAACCTGACAAATGAGTTCCATTTAGAGAGGTCATGCTTAAATATTTATCCGAATCATTTGATGTATTACAAATTCCGGAGAAATCACTTGTTTTAAGATTATTCTCATATGAAATGTCAAAATTAAAGTCACATTGAAATTGTCCTTCTACGCTTACAAGTTGACCGCAAACATCATCAAAATAATAACCATTAAAATCAAAAGCAAAATTGACTGTGCCAAACGCGTGATCTTCTTCATATTCATCAAAATACATATGAGAAGTAATCTTTGTTGAGTCGGCGGTTTGTACACAAATTTTTTCCATCATGTTATTTTTAACTTCCTCACAACTTAAATCCAAATATTTACCAAATTCTTTGTTGTACAATGCATCATCGACGGATTGACGAATTATAACGACAACATTACTTTTATGTTTAACAGGAATTCCTGCATTTATTAGGTCTTTCGCATGTACGACAAGACCAAAGAAATTTGAGAGCTCCTTGTCCGTTGGTGGATTTGTAGAGATATCAGCGGGAGGTTCAGTGAAAAGACCTACAGGACTTACAGGAGCACCACCCCCGCCTCCACAGGATTGCAAGCATAGAATAACGACAGCCACACAGACATTTACTACAATTTTAAAATTCCCTTTCATCTTCATTCCCCCTCCTTTATTATTGGTTTTTCGTTTATAACATCATCATTATATTTATTGATCGCGTCCTGAAATAACACCTTCGATTGTTTTTGCGGCTTGACTGAGCCTAAAACAATTCCAAGACCACCAAACATCGTTCCGATGCCACCCCACTCCATCAAATTATTTTTCTTGTCAGTTCCCACAGCTGTAAGAATGGCTCCAGCCAGATAAACCCCTAAACCAGCTAACTGTAATCCAAGAGCCAGCTTTGATTTATCCACACCATTTTCTGCATATTCTTTTGCCGCCGGATTTGGTGAAACAGCATCCACAAGCCCCTTGTTATGATAACCGGCTCTATATGTCGTTCCATCCCGATGATAAGCAAAACCTCCATCCGTATATGAACTCGTCACAAAACGGCTATCTTTGGGATAGTAGTTCGATGTAATATGAGCACAGGAGGTGAATGCGAAGATGAGAACGATCGCAGCTACCAGGCATCTCGATATCGCTTTGCTTTTAACGTGATTCATTTTTAAAAAACTCCTTTCATAAATTTTTTCTCCTTTTTAAGCTTTCTTCTCTTGATGAGATAGATTATTGGAAATGAAAAGCAAAAAATAGTTATCACAAACAAAGGTAGAATTGCCTGATCACCGCAAACAATTCCTGCATTTGCCCAACTCACACAATCCCTAGTTAAATATTCATGAAGTTCAGTTAGCCAGATTAAAGGAAATGCAATAGCAGATATTTTCCAGCTTAAGGATACCTTATGTTCACTCATATGGCCTCCGTAGATAATTTCCGATTCTTTGTGCAGCAGCATCTGTTATTACTTCATATATTGTGGACGCCGGAGTAAGCGGAAAAGTGGTGTTCGTCAACCCCTGTGCCATACCACTCACAGCAGCCCCTCCAATTTCATTGTAGAATGTTGGATTGCTCAAGTAGGTGTTCAGTGCTGAATTATATATTTCAGATCCTACATTATACATCTGCTGTCCTCTGTACCAAAGCTGCTGGCCTGCGATTGTGGAAGCAGTTCCAACAACAGGGGCAATTTGTTGTGTGTAACCGGCTAAACCAGTGAGTCGTGTCCCAATATAGTTTACACCACCTGTGCCGTACGTAGCTGCAACTGCAAACATCCCTTCGTCGAGTCTGACGAAAACTAATGTTTGATAATGCTCTATGTTAGATGTTTTATTTAGCATTTCTTACTTTGCCCTTTATTCGTCTTTTGATTCTCCGATCCAGTAATTAAGAAATAAACACCTAATATTCCTAATAAACCAAAAAGTGTTAAAATTAATTTAGCACCAGGACCTGATAAAGGTGCGCTTACATACATAATTACAGATCCAGTAATAAAATAATGCGCTAATTGCCCTAAAAACATCACTATACATAATAATCCTAAATATAAATTTGATTTTTTAAATTTCACCTATCTCCCCCTTTCATTTTCAGTACTGTTTCGAGGCTGTTGAATATTCGAATTGTATCGTATTTCATAACGTGATGGATGATTTTTTATCAATGAATTTATTCCACTAGAAATAGTTTCAACAACAAAATGAGTATAAAAACTGAGCCAGTTACTTGGTTGTGGAGCTAGACCAGTGCGAGCATTGCCCAAACCAGCTGCCAAGCCTGTACCTGTACCAGAAATTACTTGTTGGCACGCCACAGGATTCGACAAACAAGTGCTAACAGCAGTCGTGACTACTGCTGGCCCATATGCAACTGCTCCATATGCAGCACCTGCGGAGGCCGCTCCAACAAATAATCCTTGCCCCGCATTCACTATAGCACCTGGTGTCGTATCGATGATCGATGATCTATTGCCTTCGTAATTGATCATCACAGTTGGATAACCAGCCACTCCATTGCCAAGTTCAACTATACTTTCAATCTTTCCATCGGAAATCTCAAACATCTGCGAACCAAACGGCCCATGTTGTCGATAATATTGAGCATCATATTTTTCATCTCCGGGCATAATTATTCTCAATGGCGTATTCCCCGCCATTCTCGCAAGTCCAAACGGATCAATAAAGTTGATCGGGTTGTTCATCACATAAAAGTGGGATACATATGTGTTTAATAAATTATTAATCATAATCTTTATTTATAATTTTCATCTTTCTTCTTCAGAAAACCCCTAACTAAAATTAATAGGAACACTAACCCCAAAATTATTAGGATAATACCAAGAACCTGCGCCTGAAATCCGACCGCAACAATTTTGCTCCACATCGAAAATGTGCTTGTTACAACTGTCCTAATCCCTCCCAAAATCAGAAAGACTGGCAGAAGGAAATAAAAGAATTGTTCATAGTTGAAGTGCCTTTTTTTATTCATTTTTTATAGCCTCCTTTATAATAATTTCTGGATCTCCAAGGAAGAATCCTGCTGCTGAACCAACACCACCAGCAACAGATGACGGAGCTGTACCAGCAGGAAACCAACCTCCAACAAAGTCTGTTGTTATACGCAAGAAGCTTTGCCCCTGCCCTGACCCAGCCCAACTCATCAGGTTAACATATGCATTGTACCCAGCACTATAAACCTGCTGATTTCTGTACCAAACTTGCTGACCTGCAGCAGTTATTGCAGCACCAACAACTGGACCATATGTTGTATATACTGTCCTCGCTGCTGCGCCTATCGTCGGACTAACTGCCATTGCAGCTGCTCCTGTTGCTGCGGCGCCATACACACTGAAATAGGCGCTTGTTAAACTCTCTAAACTCTCCGATTTAACGTAGGCGGATGCGCTATAGTATCCTGCATTAAATAATTGATCTGATAAATAATTCTGCTCAATGTATCTTATATACTCAGCTACTGGTTTTAGAGGTATTGATGCAAGCGTTTGCCATGTTCCATCACTATTATTGCCGAAACCAAAGTTTCTATCGACAAAATCGACAACGGACGAGCCATATGGATTATTAAGACTTGGCAGTGAGTTACCCGCCATCCTCGCCAATCCAAACGGGTCCACGAAGTTGATCGGGTTATTCATCACATAGGCGTAACGATTAGAGAACTCTGGCATTAAATCGAATGGATTGCCGCGTCGCTGCGCTCCTCGCAATGACAGCAGGGGTAACGGATCCTGTTGCATGAATCGACCGAGTTCTGGGTTGTATGTGCGGGCTCTATAGTAATAGAGATTCGTCTCTGGATCGTATTCCCTGCCTGAATATAGATACGGATTATCGACTCCACTCTGTGCGAGCAGCGCACCGCCTGCGTCGTGAATCTCCACATCGCCGTAAGCTGAATAGCTGTATCGCTCTACAAGCGCACCCTTGCTGTCTGTGAGAGCTACGATGTTGCCCGATGTGTCGGTGTGATAGTAATAGACGTCGTTATCCCGCTCCATTGAGATGATGGAGTCAACTCCTACCCCCTCCAACTCCCCCTTATAAAGGGGGAGCGACGTAAAAGTTGCAGATGTCTTGTCACTAACCCGCTCCTCAATGATATTCACACCGTCGCAGACGTAATATGTATTTCGATCGCTCATTTGCTTCGTCACCTTTTTTTTCATAGCTATCTTCATTTTACTTTTTCTCGTTATTGTCTTTTCTCTTAATTCCCGTGATTATCAAGTAAAGACCGAATATAGCAGCGAAAGCATATATTCCTATAACGAGTTTTGCACCATCTCCACATACAGCCTCATATAAATAAGGTCTTGCACATCCAGTTTTTAAATAGATATGATACGTTATTGGAAATGTTGGTATCAATAAAACTCCAATTATAATTGCTAACCAATTTCTTTTTGTATTCATATTAATCCTTTCTGGGCTGAATTGTATTCATATGTTCACTTACATTATTTCTCAGAATAAAATTATTATTTTCATTGATATAGCTTTTAATCATATCTTTTGATAAATCGATAGAGGTAAAAAATTCGACATATCGTTCTATTGTAAAAGATACCCAGTAACTTATTGCGTCATTAGACGTTGGTGGTAATCCAGTTTTTTGGTCGGTCAACCCTGCCAATACTCCTGAAACAACCCCCTTTGCCACCTGATTATAAGTCTGCGAATTCTGCAAATAATTAGACAATATCTTCTCACCAGCATTTAAGATTATAGGCGCTGTCCTCAACCATGCATTGTCTGCAATATCAATCGCGCTTCTTGTAGCGAAATTCATCCGCGACGCGCCATATGAAATGACACTTCCGCCTCCGCTCGCTGCTATAGCAAACATCTCCTCTTGTGTTGGCATGAGAAAGTTAGCGGTTCCATACACAGCATGATTAATGGTGTTTAAACTATATGAGAAAATATCCGTTGATCTCTGTGCATTCTCAAATGAAATCCTTGCAGCCTCATTAGTCCAATCGCTCAGATATTGCATCACATCGCCGTTGTAAGTTGCACCCCCCGCCATCCTTGCCAGTCCAAACGGATCCACGAAGTTTATCGGGTTGTTCATCACGTAGGCGTAGCGGTTCAGAGAATCCACAAACCCGAGCGGATCCTGTTGCATGAAGCGACCTAACTCTGGATTGTATGTGCGGGCTCTGTTGTAGTAGAGATTCGTCTCAGGGTCATATTCCCTGCCTGCATAGAGATACGGGTTATCAACGCCGCTCTGTGCAAGTAGCGCGCCACCAGCGTCGTGAATTTCTACTTCGCCGTAAGCTGAATAGCTGTATCGCTCTACAAGCGCACCCTTGCTGTCTGTGAGAGCTACGATGTTGCCCGATGTGTCGGTGTGATAGTAATAGATGTTGTTATCGCGCTCCATTGAGATGATGGAGTCAACTCCTACCCCCTCCAACTCCCCCTTATAAAGGGGGAGCGACGTAAAAGTTGCAGATGTCTTGCCGCCCACTTGCTCCTCTATCACATTCACTCCATCATAGATAAATGTCGTCGTGACATTCGAGACGCTCTTTGAGATGCGGCGGCCAAGGGCATCGTACTGATAGCTGGCTACTTGTTGATCGGTTGCTTTATCCTTCACTTCGATGAGATAATTTCTGTAATCGTATGTGTATTTGAACCGATCATCATCCTTCATGTTGCCGTTCACATCGTAGTGATAATCTTTCTGTTCGGCGGTTTCAGTTGTGACCGCCGTCAAATAGGCATTCATATCATTAGATATGAATGTGGTAGTGAGCTTCTTTGTCGGATCCTGAGAATCGAGGCGCTTCGTCTTTGTGACCCAGTTGTGGAGCGAATCCATGGCGAAGGCCTCGCTTGTGCTGTACGTGCCTGATTGTGGATTGGAAAAATTCGTCTTCGGGACGCTCAAATCATACGCAACCTGAGTCAATCTTGATAAGCTGTCGTATGAATAAGCGTTCCCTTTATTCGCATTGTGTACAAAATCATCATATAGCCTGTTGTCAGCTTTATCATATGCGGATTCAAATCCGGCGATGATCGATTGATCAGCAAATTGATTGATATGCTTGATCGTGCGTTTTAGTTTATCATATTCTTTCGTAACCGATGTGCCGTTCAAATATTCCATCTTGCCGACCTGCCCCCTGTTTATCCATGTCATCTGTGAAAGTTTTCCGATCTTCGTGTCATCTATGTTTGTCACCCTGTCGATGGTGTCGTGCGTGAAATTCAAAACCTTGCCTGATGGATATGTGAGCCTCTCCCGCCTCCCTTTGATATCGTACTTGCTTGTCACACTCTTTCCATTTTGCTCCTCTTTCAGGAGATTCCCAAGGGAGTCATATGTCTGCAAGACCGTAGAGATCGTTTGATCTGAATCGTCCATATTCACGGCTTTGACCATGTTGCCGACGCCGTTATATTCAAAAAGCTCGCTGCCGATATAAGTGCTCCCCAGTTCGATTCTCTTTTGCGTCAGATAATTTGAACTATCATAGACAAAATTGACAATAAATCCAGCCGGATCTTGAGTTTCTATCACATTGGAATTTCTGTCATATTTGCTTTGATATGCCGATCCATCCGCCATAATAGTCTTGATGCGCCTGTTCAAAGCGTCATATGTGAATTCGGTTGTATGGTTCTTAGCGTCTGTGATTGATGCAAGACGGGAATTTGTATCCCACGCATATTTTGTCACTATTTCACCTGTTTTGCTGCCGCTGCCTGCTCCATTATCAGTGAGCTCCTGAATTTGCTGAATCAAGCGGCCTAAACCATCATATGAGAATCGTGTGATGTTGCCCTCCCCCTGATTTGGGCCTAAATCGACTCCCAGTGTATCATTTGAATCGCTCGTATAAAGAAGGTTTCCGCGGCTGTCGTAGCGATGCTGCTTCATATGACCCAAGTTATCCGTTAATGTGACAGGGTGATTGAGGGAATCATATATAATGGAGGATGCATATTCAACTTTGGTGTTTGTGATATCATCGACCTCCCGGCTGATCTGCTTTGAAATATTGCCGTTGTCATCGTATGTCGTTTCGATTTCGTTACCCTTGGGATCGATAGATTTTGTCACTCTGTCTAAACCGTCGTAGGTATAGGTTGTGGAATTTCCAAGGGCATCTACTAGTTTTGATATCTGATTATTGCCGCTATATTCGTACTTGGTCGTGCGTTTGCCTGTGAGCGTTCCAGCATCGAGAACAGCCTCCTCCTTCTGTACCAATCTGCCAATTTCATCGTAGAGCAAGCTAATATTTTGCAAGGAGACCTCTGTGCTCGATTGACCATCGGGTTTGCCCTTTTTGAGAATAGCTGTTCTATCGCCACGATCATTGTAGGAGTACTCTGTTTTACTGCCTGAAGCGTCGATCTCCTGTATCAATCTGTCGAATCCGTCATAGATGTACTTAGCCTCATTTCCCTCGCCATCTTCGATGGCGATTCGGTTTTTGTTGCCGTCATAAGCAATCGTGAAAGTCGAGGCGTCCTGAGAGCCGAATCCATGCGTTGTCTGGTAGGGCAGATCCCTTTCATCATATTTTATAGCGATCGAATTTCCTTCCGGCTGTATGATGCGGGTCAGGTTCTCGTTGGCATCGTAGCGATATTCTGTGAGCACATTTTTATTTTGGGCTACCTCCTGAGTGCGTGCGGTTAATCGGTTCAGCATATCATATTTGAGTTGCGTTGTTATTGTGGGATTCCCGTCAATCGGATTGCCTTTATCGTCCAAATTAGGTTCGTCGATCTGAATTGGGTTGTCATTGCCGTCGTATTTGATGGTGCGCACAATGTTAAATGTAGAGGGCATCTTTTCAGCAACTACCTGATTCAATGGATTGATCGTATATTCATATCGATTGCTATTTCCATCGACGAAGGCTGTGATGTTTCCAACGGAATCATGCTCATAGAGATTTACAACATTTTCCTTTCCTGCTCCCTGAATCACTTTTGCCAGATATCCACTGTTATCGTACTGATATTCATCGCGTGAACTATCCGGATCTTCTTTCACCGTTCTTTGTCCGAATTGATTGTATTGATAGCGATAGCTCAAAAGCTCCACAGTGCCATCGGCGCGAGTGATAGCAGGAAGATCTTTGCGCAACATATTCCCTGCGATCTGATTTGTCTTTTGGTCATCGTTGATATCGCCCATGCTTATCGTCAATCCTGTTAGCAGCGTTTGAGCGATGTTTTCGGTTACACCCATTTTTGCGGCCAAAATAGCAACTGTCGAATTTTCCTGATAATCGAAATGGAACGTTGAAGTTGCATTTCCTGGCTCTGTGATCTCCTTAATCTGATTATAAACCGGTTCATAGGCGTATTTCGTGATTAAAGGAGAACCACCTCTGACAGAGTCTGGTATTTTCCTCTCTTCAATTCGATTTGCGACATAGAGCTTATCTACCGCGGGCTCACCTGTATTCATATTTTGATAGCGATACTCCGTGCGATTTCCCTCTGGTTTAGTTTCCGAGGTCACTAAACCATCCAAATTATACGTATATGAAGTAACAAAGCTTGCCGGATCGTCAAAGCGCATTCCCCGAGTAAACTCAGTTACCTTGAGAGGATTGCCCTGACAGTTAAAACTTAGTCCTTTTTGATTGCCATTGCGATCGATCACAGTTGTACGGCTCACCTCCATGGATGGATCGGATTCTGGCGTACAGGTGTAAAATTCGCGCTTTCTATAATATGTGAAATCAAAAGCCTTGCTTCCCAAATATTGCTTCACCACGCGATCGGTCGAGCTGTATTCGTTCTTGAGATATGTCTGGCCAGCCGGATCTGTGACGGTGAGCAGGTTATGTTCATCTGAATATTTGTATCGGGTAATTTTACCATCGGGATAGCCATCGACTATCGGCGAATGAACAGCGATCAGATCGCCTTTATCGTTATAATCAAAACGCACCGTGCGACCTGAAAAATCGATGATGCTGGTAAGCTTGCCGGGCGCATTATATTGATAATCGATAACTCTTCCAAGGCTATCCGTTACGCTGTCCAAAACCGTCTCATCACCTACTTTTGTATATTGAAAGGTCAATTGGTTCTGGTTTCTGTCTTTAATAGATGAAATGAAGCCATCTGTGCGATATTCGTAGATCGTACCATGCGAATCTCTTATTTGATAGGTGCCATCATCCCTTTTGATCAGACGATCGAATCTTCCCGCTGGCGCTACATATCGATTTGCTTTGAGTGTATAATCGTCATATCTGGCATCGCCATCGAATCTGCGAATTTTGAGTCCTGCATCCATCTCTACGAGTCGCATGTTGTAATTGTGATCCCAACCATATCCCAATGGACCATCGTAATCGAGGCGACTGCGGTATGTTCGTTTGAATTCATAATCGATACCGCGTCCCGGTATTTTTAGATCAGTCGCAACCTGCAACAGATCGCCGCTGAATAGCATCACCGGATCGGCGACGGTATTGTTCGCTGTAATATTTTGCATCGCCCCCTGGACTAGTGCTATCGGCGTATCATCCTGTTGATTGAAGCCCAGAGGCATGTTTATCGTCGTAGGAGGTGGAGGTGTACTACCTCTTCCAGTAAAGGTATCTTCCGATGAAGATAAATGAAATGGTTCAAAGGTTCTGTTTACAGGGTTAGCCGCAACAACGGGAGAGCTGACCGGTAAACCTATATTTGTAAAAGATGTTCCTCCAGCTATATCGGAGGTCACAGAATTTCCATAAACATCATTATAGCTCGGAAACTGATTAGATGAATTCAGAGGATTGGTGTTGATAGGTGAAAAACTTGATGATGAGCTCATAGAAATATCAAAACCTAATCCGTAACCATTACTTGCACCGCCATCCAAGGCACCACTACTGCCGTCACCATTTCCAGAGGTACCCGTGTAATTATTGCCAAATCCACCTCCGGAATATCTACTGCCAAGCTTAGCATTGTAGAGGCTATTTCCTCCATCTGTGCTCACAAATGTTCCACCATTGCCTATGCTGATGCAAAGTCTGTTGCTCATGCAACCGTTATTGCCGACCTCTCCGGTTTCAATCGGCTGTCCATGGCTCGGGGTTGTGCCTGAATTGATCCCAATCCGTCCTCTCCAACCTTGATCGTCATCTATATCCGGTGATGACCCCGTATATGAGAAGCTCACTACATACGCGTCGCTTCCACCCGAAGCAAACTCTTGTGAAAGCATTCCACCTGCGGCAACAAGCCCTACATATAGACCTGCCGATGGATTTCCCGTTATTACAGCAGTGAGAGTTCCAGTAACTACACCGATAACGACCTTGAGGATCTTTTTCGCTATACTTCCCATTCCCATATACTCTTCATTGCAAAGAGCGTTGTTGCGCGCAAATATGTAGTGATTTATGCCATCTTCCATCGGATCGCGTGTTATGAAGCGGCCTGTTTTAGCATCATAGTAGCGGGCACCGTAATAGAAGAGGCCAGTTTCATTGTCATATTCCTTCGAATTAAAGAGATATTTGTTTTTGGTCAATCCAAGTCGGAAATTGACATTGCCGAATGGATCGTAACGGAGAGTTTCTGTAACTCTTCCCTTGTCATCCGTTGTATGAATGAGGTTGGCCATTTCATCTAGATGATTGAACTGAAATTCCTCGTTCTCAAACGCTGCGATCCTCCGTCCGCCAAGATAGATAAAGAGCCTTTCAATTTCACCCTTTCCATTGAATTCGACCATGGGCTCTGTGGATTTTCCATAGATATAATATTGTTTCGTCTTCCCGTTGACTTTCTTTTCCGTTCTACGTGAGGCGTAATCATATGTGAATTCCAGATTCAGATTTGAGTTCTTTTCATCCTTCAATGTTGTCTTGGTCAAGCGATCCTGAAAATCATACTCAAAGGTTTTGTGAAATGATTCTTTTCCGGCTTTTTTCTCCACTTCATCGATGAGGTTCCCGCGAATATCATATTTTTGGGATCTCTCTACTTGAGATCCAACCCTGACCTTTGTCATCATGCCAGTTGTATATTCATATTGTTCATTTTTGTATGCGTCCGAATACGATATTCTGTTTCCATCTCCATCATAAGAATATGATTGTATATTGTATGGAGTATTTTCCTCCGGTCGAAAATATCTTGCCTCTATCAATTGCTTTAGCCCATCATATTTGAATTCAACCTTTGAGCCGTCCAGATAAGTCATTGAACTCTTGTTCCCCCACATGTCATATGTGTAGGTCAATTGATTTATAATCTCGTTCTCTCGCGCAATTTGTATTTCAATTACCTTTCCAAATGAATCGTATGTGTAGCTGTTCACTATTCCGTTGCCGTATTTTATTTTCTGCAGATTTCCTGAATCGTCATAGCCGATTTCAGCAATGAGTTTCCCTTGAGTAGATCCCATTCGGATTTCACTGACGCGGCCATGATCATCGGTCAGGTAATAAACTATAGTACCATCGGGATAGCCGATCCAATATGTTGTTCCGAAGCCGTCTTCACCATACTGGATGGAATCGGATAATTCAGTCCCCGGAATATCCTGAGATATTTTATTCAAAATTCCATCTGGAGAATATTTAAACTCTGTACGGCCAAAGGCATCTATGATTGCGGAAACATGTTGATCCGCATATTCAACCTTGTAATCATTAAGCTCTCCACCACCGATTCCCGGATAATCAACATTGGTCAAACGATGATCTGTATCGTAGTTAAATTTGGCAGTAACAGAACCCAATACTGAGTCTTGCAAAACGAGACTATCCAGCAAACCATTCTCATTTGAAATATTGTTCATTTCGACTTTATCGCCGTTAGGATAAACTCTTCCTTTTAATCTCTGATAATGGTCATAGGTATTTTTAGTAATCATTCCTTCTGGAGATTTGATCTTGATGAGATTCTCAAATTCATCAAACTGATAGTCGGTTGTCACAGGACTTAAATTTCCACCCGGATATTGAACTGAACGGATCACCTTATCCTTGGCATCGCGATAGTGTGTGGCATATAATTGACCATTATAGAGGATATCGAGCTTATGGACGAAGCTGTTATTCAAAGTGGTTGGTTCATATGAATAGGTGACATCCTTACCACCAGGATAGGTTATAGATCTTACACGATCCAGACCATCATATTTAAAATTATAACGCTTCTCACCCGGAAAGACTATGGTTGTTGCCATTTTATTCTGTCCGTACGAGTAGCGTGTCTCATTCTCACCCTTCTTCAGGAGAGTTAATCGGTTTATTCCATCGAAATACCTTGTTGTAATACGATGTTGATTGCGAGCTGAATCAAATATATCGGTAGAGATTTTATTTTCCTGAGTTGAGTTGTCCAATCGGTATCTCTCACCATATTGATGTGCAACATATGAATTATTGGGATAATCAACCCGAGTCAACTGACCGACATCATTGTATTTATAGTTAATCGTTCTACCATCCTGATCAGCAATGCTAATGAGCTTGCCTATGTTCTCATCATATGTGAGAGTTGTCTCTCCGGATTCATTCTTTATTTTATGCAGGAATGTTCCTTTATAATATTCAAATTCATCCTTAGAATTATCGAGATTTGTTTCCTTGACGATATTTCCATCCGCATCAAAACAATATTCCTTGATGATCTCCTCATCCTGCGCATTTAGACGAACGCTGATTCTATTTATTTTTCGCTTTGAAAGCGCTGCACCTGAACATATATCTGCACCAGTGCTGTGATAGATGATCTCTATTGTATCTTTTCCTCCATCTGCATTTCTTTTTGTTCTCGTTACTTTACGAACTATCTGTTTGAGACTATCTGCAAGGATGGGATCTTTGATTCCCTGGGCATCATCATATTTGAATGTTATTATGTTCCCAAGCTCGTCAGTGTAGGAGGATACCCTTCCACTATCATCGTATGTATAACTTTTTTCGAAACTCACTCCTTTTTCTGTTGTTATCACCTTTTCCAATCCATCTACGACCTCCCTGCCATCCCTTTTCGATATCTTCCATGTATAATCATCGACAACTGCATTTGCCTGGCCGGGGTTGAGCTCCCTTCGTATGAGAAGCGGGATTTTATCGAAGTGATTGACGGAAAAGATGATACTATACTTCATGTGTTGCATCACTTTCTCAAAATCGCTCAATTCATTGGAAAGTTTTATTATTTTATGAATATACTTATAGACAGAACCATCACTCTTATAAATCTTTGTTACAATTCCTTCATTCTCAGAGCGATCAATCGTGATATATTTTTGATAGTAAATTGAAGCATCCCTATCATCGGGAAACTCTGTCGTCAGGATTTCACTATGAGCGATATCGCCATAGCCTTTGACTGCCTCATATCGCATGACGCCGCCGCTTGGATATCGGATTTCCACAAAGGTGTCTGGAACCTTTTGATTGAAATTCCAGTGCCGGACAAGTGGCAGGTTTGATTCGGCAGGCGAATACCTGATCGTGGTTTCGCGGCCCGCAGGGTCGATTATTTTACCGATTCGATTAGCGCTGCTATAATGATACCCCCACTTCTTGTTATTGGGCATTTGAAGATAGACGATGTTGTTCGGGTCAAAGCTCATATCAATATTGCGATCCACAGTGTCTTTTATGCGCATCCAATAATCCTTTTGATATGAGTTTAATGAATGATCATATGTGATCGAATGATCATGTTCATCCCTCTCTTCCGATAACATGTAGAGGCTGATATCCCAATGAGGGATGTGGTCGATGCGGTTTTTGTAAAAATAAATTCCATATTTAGTATATATCGAGCAACATTTAGGGCCTGCTCCACCATTCGGGCATTTACAGCCCATGCCGGATTCACAAGATCCATCGCTGCACCCATCTATAACATCTATATATTTTGTCATCAATTGTGAGTAGATGGTGTATTTTTTAAAGCGATTAAAAATATACTTTCCCCCGTCGATTTCGTTCAAGATTAGACGATCAAGATTTAATTTATGCGCGTCATTATAGACAAGAGAGACAGGAAACGCTGATTTTATAAGCTCTACCGTTCCTGTGATACCGATGCCTTTTTTCAAATTTTCTTGGGCGAAAGCATTCGTGCTGAAAAAATCATCTGCTGTTTGCATTGGTGTGTCGACTCTGTCATTTCCAGAATAAAACTCCAGGGCTCTTTGATTATAACCATCTGTATAGCCCATTCGACGGCCTGTTTTATCAAAGACATCGTAGCTTCCATCTGCTTTTAAAAGGAACACCATCATCTCAGTCGGATTTTCAACGTCCATTCGTGAAAAGGGCATGACATTGCGAAAGACAACGGCTGCAACGTATTTGCCACCTGCGAATATCCAAGTATCATTGGGAGGTGTCCATACCAGGTTATCGCCATTTGATTTGATCGCTCCAAGAGGATAGATTTCTTCTTTAAAATTCATTTCCTGAGGAGTGCCGAGAAAATACTCCTGAAAATATCTTTTATCCCTATGATCCAATAGTTCAGAGGCATTGTTGGCAGTAGAAATTTCCATTTGCAGTTCATTTTCTGAAATTTCCTGCATACGAAATTGTTCGATGTTGGCCATAGAGCCTGCCTCACACCCAACAGTGTTCACTCTTTCACTATCTTTCTTTAAAAAATCCCCCCAAAGCCCGTAATTAAGCGCTGCGCAAACGAGATGCGCATTTATATTTTCACCAACATAGTATTTATCATTGCTCACCGGATATTTCAGTGTCCCGCTTAGGGTGTTTTTCCATGTCCCTTCTGTTGTGCTTGTTGTACCTATATCATCAGTCTCTGTCGAACTTTCATCATCTTTAACAATTTCACCCAATACCTTATTTTCTGGTTCTTCAGGTTCTTCAGGCTCTTCTGTACTTTCTTCAAAAGTCACAATCTCTGTAAACTTCTTCGGATTTTCATATCCTGTGAAGATACTCTTATCTATCACAACATCCCTGTTTTCCGTGGAGCGCGGTGAGACATATGATCGTGTTATCTCAACATCCATTCCTCCCTTGCCCGGCAGCACCAAATCTGTATAGCTCAAATTAAGACTTCCATCGGCCAGATTAACAGCTTCACCGTTGGAATAATACTGAAATGGAGTATATGCATTTGAACTGGTTTGTGATCTCGCTGTCATTGGGATTATCAATATCACAATGACGATTAGATATTTATATAATGGAATAAATTTTTTAAAACGGAATGATTTGAAAAATGAAACTAATGTTTTAATTTCGACTTTGATCAAACTCAATATCAATAATGCTGTGAAGAAAAATATCGCAATCCAGATCGGAACATCTCCCCAAAATGTGTAGAGAGAAAAAGTATGATATGGAATGAGACTTGCGTTGAACCACTTGGATCCGTTTTTGGTATCCAGCTCTTCAAGGACTTTTCCGGATGGAGAAACGACTGTTGAAATGCCCTGATTGGCAACTCTGATGAATGAAACCCGATTTTCTATTGATCTGAATATAGAATGAGCTCTGTGTTGCAAAATACCTGAAGATTTCGCATACCACCCATCATTTGAGAGATTCACAATAAATTTGGCACCCTCAACCACCCATCTCCTTGTGAGCGGAGGAAAGATATCCTCAAAGCATATCTGCACACCAAATTTAATGCCGTTTAAATAAAAGAGCTTAAATTTTTTGCCGGGTTCGGTGTCTATATCCGATGCGAATGCATATTTGATGAACGGAAATTCATCGGGAATATACTCTCCAAGTGGGACGAGATGCGTCTTGTCATAGCTGTTTCTTATATTATCCTGTTCGACGAGCAACGCGCTATTCCATTGTTTTTGCATATCTTTGGGAAAGAGTGTCATGCTTCCTAGAAGTATTGGTGAACTCAGACTCGGTACGATATTTGATGGCATCACTTTTAAATCGCGGCTGATATGGTAAGGTATGGCTGTCTCTGGCCATACGATCATATCCGGACCTAAGTCTGCGGCCTCTAGTGTCAGAGTTTTATATCGCTCTATGATTGATTCGCTATATTTTGGATCCCACTTTTCCTTTTGTGAAATATGACCGGGAATTCCAATAATTTTTATCGCCTGATTATTAGAGTTAAAATGCTCGACCTGGGCGATACGAAGCACACCATAAGTGAGGTTAACAATTAAAAGAATGGCAACAACGACAAAACTACGTCGAGCTAATCTCATCTCATTGAGTACGAATAATCGAATTCCTTCATAAATCAGAACATTGACAGTTATAATCAAAAACGAAATCCCCAAAACACCAAAAATATCCGCCGATTGAATTAAATAGAGATAGCGCTGTTGGCTGTAACCCAGATTGATCCATGGAAATCCTCCCAGCGGGAAAAAATTCGTGAGATATTCGAAGAATATCCAGGCAAGGGGGAGAACTAAGAAAAGTGGGAATTTAGTGCGTCTATTTATGTGTATAGCTGATGTAAATGCCAGGCCTATGTATAGAGCAATCATAAAGACCACAAACCCGAGACACGCCAGGCTCGCTATGGAGGAATACCCTGCACTGTGATGAAGCGCCGAATATATCCACGATAAGGAAAACGAAGAAAATACGATCCCAAAAACAAAGCTTTTTTGAAAAATCCCCTTTAGAGAACTTCCATGTATTGAGAATAATAACGGCAGTAAACCGACCCAGGCCAAAAATGCGAGGTTTGGAATTGATTTGCCCAAAATTACAATAGGAAATGAAAGGGCTAAGACTATTCCAGAAAGAAGAGGCAAAAGTTTCTTTCTCAACAAAACCAGTTCTAATTTTCGCGCAATTAGCGCTTTTAACATTTCTAGCCTCCCTTAACGGCAAAATGGTCAATTTTTGCGCAATGTATTCTTATCTATTATCGTCAGTTATAAAAAAAGTTTCGTATTATTTTATCCGAAACAATGAAAAATTTACAAAATCATTTGCAACATCCATGCCAAATAGAGTGGTTTTGTTATCCTATTGAATATTATAGCTTTTTGTATTTTTCACATAAGGCGGATTTAAGAAAAGTGTTCGATTTCTTAGACTTTTAGTCCAGCTTTTTAGACTTTTTCGCATTCCATCACAGTTTGCGCCCTGTGACAGAAGTCACCAATTTTAGCTGATGTTTAATTTATCAGGGTTTGCAAAGATATTATTAAGATCTGAACCGGGAAGATGGGTAACAGATTGAACTGATAATGCAAAAAACCTTCTCCCCATCCGTCCAAAACGCTCTCCTCCATCTGCCCAAAAGCACTCACCCCCTTCCGCCCTACGGGCACCTTCCCCCGTCAAGGGGGAAGGGCAGAGAGGAAAATGTCATTGAGGGCACCTTCCCCCGTCTCAGCCAGAGGCTGATCTGCATCGAGATGAAAAATGACACGGTTTTAGACTAGCGATTCTAGTGATGAGAGGGAGATTGGTTTTGGGATTATGGATGTTATGCCTGCTGCATTTGCCATCGCTTTGAATTCTTCGTCGTCAAATTTGCCGGTGCACATGTGAATTGTTTTAACGCCCTGCTCTTTTAAGTATCTCACTATATCAAGACCCGTCAAAGGGCTGCCTTTGAATTCATAATCTACTATAGCTGCTTTTATGGTGCTGAAATCGAGTTTCATTCCCATTATCTCTTCTGGGCTCTTGGCAGTGATAGGCTGGAGTTTGAATTGTGCTTGTATCAGATCGTTCCATTGCAGGATCATTCCTATGTCGTCGTCCACGACGAGAATGTTGGCGGTGGAGGATGAAGAAACCAAGGGCGCATGTGATGGAGAAACCCACCCCCTTCCGGCCTGATCGTCATCATTTATCAAAGGTTGGCCACCTTCCCCCTGAAGGGGAAGGGCATATGGTATTTCAATTAAAAAGATAGTTCCCTTTCCTAGTTCACTTTCGACTGCTATCGTTCCGCCGTGGGCTTCGATGACGTTTTTACAATATGATAGGCCAAGGCCTGTCCCTTTTACTTTTCCCTTTGTAAAAAAGCTGTCGAAGATTTTATCCAGACTTTCTTTTTCAATACCATTGCCATTATCTGCAACCGTTATCTTGAGAGAATCCCCTTCTGATTTCACTGTAATTTTAACTTCTCCTGAGACACCATCATCGATTGCCTGAATAGCGTTAGTGATAAGATTGATCAAAACACGCCCCATACGATAGTGATCAATTTTTGCAACGATATCATCGCTGATATCAAAGGTAAGCTTAACACCTCTTTCATTTGCAAACTTTTGAACCTCATTATTGACAGTAGATTCGACAAGACTTTTTACTGATGTAAGAACCGGCTCTACCTTCGAAGCTTTAGCATAATCGAGCAGTTCATCCGCCATACGATTTAGTTTATAGGTGCTATCTTTTAATGCTTTCTTTGCGTCTTCGTCGGGAGTCTCCTTTTGAAGATACCAGTTGATCGTAGATATCGGGGAGCGCATGTCGTGGGCAACATGTGAAGAGATCTTGCCTATCGCTGCCAGCAGCATATTGCTTTCTGCCTTTTTTCTATATTCCTCTTTTGTCTTAATCGCGCCGTCTATAGATTCCATCATATTATTAAAAATCGTGCCAAGCTCTTTTGTCTCTGACGTTCCGCTGACCGGCGCTTTGAGATTCGATATGCCGTGATTCTTTACCTGCTTCATCACCTTCACAAGGTTGATGATCGGCACAGTGAGAGTCCGTGCAAAGAGAAGAGACAAAACAACTGCTATAATAAAAAATGTGATCGATATGTATAGTATCTTGTGTGATAGGATTTTACCCGCGATCTGCATCTCGTCAACATACACAGTTGAAGCAACATACCAGTCCAAAGGTTTAAAATATGCTACATATGATTGTTTTAGGTATTTGTAATCGCCTGGATTATCCGGTTTATCCCATAGATATTCGAACGGCTGATCGGGATATTTTGAGGCTTCAATCAGCTCTTGAACAATATTTTTCTTTGTCACCGGATCGAGGAGATTGGAAACATCCTGATCGGCGAGGTATGGATGGATAAGCATCTTTTTATTGCCGTCAAAAACAAATAGATACCCTGTCTTGGCGATCTTGATCTTTGAAAAGGTATTTTTTAGCCCTTCAAAGATTTTATTCTTTCGAACCTGCATCTCTTTTTCAATTTCATCGATATAAACCCCTGTGCCGATCACCCACTCCCATTTTGGATACATCTTGACATAGGTCATCTTCTGTAAAGGTTCTTCTTCATTGAGTTTTCTCCACCAGTAATATGTATATCCCTCTCCGTCACTGTGCGCTATATCCATAAAAGACTGACCGATATTCTTTCCATTGATATCGACAAGCTTTAATAAATTCGAGTACATCAATTTGGGATCCGGGTGTGAAAGGATGATGGCTTTTTTATCCATGATGAAAAAATAATTATCCTCTCCGTATCTGAATTTTCTCACACCCTCGATTGCAAGAGCTTTAGCTGTTTTTTCCGAAATGGTCCCATTTTTTGCCTTATCGTATAATTCATCAATATATGTGATTACGATTTCATCCAGATATTTCAACTGTCGTTCGAATTTTTCTGTTATTGTCTTTTTATTAAATATGAGGGTGTCGTATTCGTTTTCGATATTGAGCATGACTAGTTTGAGCGCGTTTTTTGCAGCTTCCTGCTCCGACCTCGTCATCGCCTTTTCAACCTCTTTGCGGGCGAACAACAGAAATGTCGCTGTCATCATCAAGATGACACCAAAAATGATAAAGAGAATTCTGAATCTCAGTGATTTAAACATGTGATAATCTTTATCAGGAGTTTGTATTAAATAGCAATATTGAACTTGTTCGGGATTGGTTAGAATCGACTTAGGATGTTAACATTTGATTTAACGTCACATTAGACGTCCCCTGGGCGGGTTTGAAACCCGCCCCTACAAAAACATCGAAAACCGACTTCGGTTTATGTGGTTTTTTCTTTGTGGATGGCTAGTTTTGAGGCTAGCTGGGCGTATAGGCCTTTTAGATCGGGGGAGGTGTGAAGATAGTCTCTGCAATGATTGAGACAGAGGCTCGCTTGTTTTGAATCGCCCTTTTCCAGATATATCTCCATCTCCGTTCCGTAGATGCTGAACAGAAGCCTTGGATTGCTCTCGTGTTGTGTTTTGACCTCCTGCTTTGCGAGCTTCACGAATTTATTTGCCTCCTCAATATTTTTAGACTTGAGCTCGGCATCGGCTAGCATCGAATATATGCCGGGTCTGTATCTTTGAAGAATTCCCGCGTTTTTTCCCTTGCTGCTATCTATATAATGAAGGCCAGTTGTGAGATATTCGATCTCCTCCCTGTATTTTCCGGCATGAACGAGGGTTTCTGTGAGCGATAGCATCCGCTCTACCATAGCAGTCATATCGCCAAGCTGTGTGAAAATATTATAGCTCAATTTATGATGCTTGATCGCCTCCTGATAATTTCCGTTATAGTTATGATATGCTCCAAAGCCTCCGTGCAACCTTGCGAGAATTCTAGGCAGATGATATGTCGATGCCAGCTTGATTCCCGTCTGATAGTTCTGCAGAGCCAACTTACCAGACTTAACATCGCCAAGGATATCGAGTTTTCTATATGTCTCCGCGATCAGATAATGCCTTAGCGCCATCTTTCTGAGATCGCCCTCCTGCTTTGCTAATGTGAGTTCCCTTTTAAATTCCTTAAGCGCACGTTTATAATCGGGCATCTTTCCACCACCATGCTGCGCCTGAATGAGCAAGGCCTGTCCATACTCGGTCTCCATTATCACTAGCTCCGAGTGAGATTGTAATACTTTCGTCATCTCGAGGATTCTCGTCATCTTGGATACGGCTGCTGCGGCATGACCGTTCAGAATATCAAGGTATGAGAGGAGCGAATGAAATCTCATGAGCATCAATAACAGTTTTGATTTTTGAGAATTAAGCCTGGTCCTTTTCACATGATCACTCTTATAAGATAGATAGTCGTCATATACTTTAAGAAATGCATTGGGCTTGATGAGGCTCTTCACCGCATCGTTTGCAATTTTCTTCGCCTTGACAAGCTTTCTATCACGGGCGAAGAGCCATGAATACTGAAGATAAATCCTCGCCCTGTCAAACCAGCTTAACTTCGTGCTTTCGAGCTCTTTGAGTGCGTCGATCGCTTTGTCCATATCGGAAAGATTTGCGTACTCCCGACTCATAGCGATCATGAGATCGACTCTCTCCTCAAGAGGTGTCTTTGGAAAGTCATCCAGAAGATTCGTTATATATTTTATCGTCTTTTGTGATTTGCATTCCTTCCTTGAATAATCGATCAGACGGCGCAATGCCGGCAGCATCTTCGCCTTAACACTTCCTCTGGCCATGTGATAATCAAGATCGTTTAGACTAGCTTTTCGTTTTTTCAGAAAAGAACCTATTGCGTCATGAAGCAGCTTCCTATCCTCCTTCGGCAAGCTCGATCTGATGACATTCCTGATAGTTGAATTAACAAATCCGATCGTATTATTTTCATAATTATTAAAAAGCTGCGATGAAATTAATTCATCCATCAACAAAGAAATTTTATCCACTAAACTACAAGTTTTTTTATAGAGCGACACCTTATTAGCCTTTTGAGATTTAGAAAGATCCTTAAGAAAAAGGATCAGTTGATCTTTTTTAATCTTATCATTCCAACATGAAATAACGAATGAGAGCAATCTCCCCTCTTTCGACAGGCTGTGATATTGAGAGCTGATGAGCTCTCTTAAAGATTTTGGAGTTGCGATATTTGAAAAATCAAATCCGATGCTTTTGAGCACTTCGATATTTGGACGTCTGTCCGAACCAAAGAGCTTTCCCGATTTAATGGCCTGTTTGAAAAGATCCGACATAACCTGAGGTGTTCCGTTGGTGAGAGAGGTCAGCTCCTTAACATAAACGTCGTCGGGCTTTGCACCGAAAAGAAACTCAAGATAATCCCTTGTCTCGCTGATCGAAAGAGGTGGAAGATTTATAAATTTCGTAAATTCTTCGGTAAGCCAGAGATTTTTTGTAAGTTCATGCATCTCACAACGCGTGGGATTGTAGGTCATCACAAGGATTGCCCGTGATTTATAGTCGGAGAGGTTTGTGAGCTTTCGTTGTATTTTCATCCTCGCAATCAGATTATGAAGTCTGTCTACAAATTCCTTTCTGAGTTTTTCAGGAAAGGAATCCTCAAATATCATATCGACATCGTCGATAAGAATCGCGTGGGAATGTCCATATGGTATATCGTCGAGCAGTTTTTTTATACCTGCAGAATCGATCTTTTCACAGCCCATAAATTCAGCTGAGAATTCCTGATGCTGAACAAAGGGCTTGATCTTCTTTAAAATCGTCGTTTTACCCATTCCATTGGCAGCAGCAATACAGACGATCGGCTTTGAAAAATCTTTGCCTTGTGCGACATCCAGAATCGTCGATTCAATGATCGTCCTCTCCTGCGCGCGTCCGATATATGTAGGAATATATGAATAGTATGTTTCAAGCGACGCAGGTTTTTGTTGTGACATGCGAATATAAAGCGATTCGGTCGCTTCGAGAGTAGAGGCGTAGCGATTCTTCGGATCGAATTCCATCATTCGCATGATCACATCTTCGAGATATCGGGGAATCTTTGGTTCGATAAGAGAGGGTTTGTGAATCTTTATTCTCTTATTTTTAGGAAGATTCGGATTTAATCTGAGGTGCTGAAGCATAGTGGCAACGTTGTCCAGCTTTCCATTTTCGTCCAAAACAGCAAATGGAAGAACTCCTGTCAGGACAGCATAGAAAGTGACTCCAAGTGAATAGATATCGCTTCTATGATCAGGCTCAGGAAGCTCAACCTTCAATAGATCAGGGTCGATTCCAGCATATTTTTCCGGATCGCTTTGAATTCTCCTGATGATATTCTCGGGAGGCATGTAATTGGCCGTTCCGCCGGGTTTGGGCGGCGCACATATCGTCGTGAGGCCGAAATCGATGAGCTTGATGTCGTGGTTATTCTCTTCTCCCACCAACAAAAAATTCTGTGGTTTTATGTCGAGATGTAAAAGGCCATGATTGTTGAGATATGTGAGTGCCCTTAGCGATTCGATCAGGAGTTTTTCAACCTCAGGGATGTTGAGTTTTCCTATCTTTCTTTTTAAATCCCCTCCCGGAAGATATTCCATTGTAAAATAATATATGCCGTTAATTTCGTCATATCCGAAATCATAAATCCTGGCGATGTCGGGATGGGAGAGTTTGTGCATGGTAGCAAACTCCCTCTTGAAAAGCGCCTTGATATGGTTGCCGGGCTTGGTCGGTGAGAGCTTAAGAACCTTAAGAGCTACCTTTTCGCCATTTTTATCCTGCGCCAGATAGACAATTCCGCTTCCCCCTGATGAGAGACGGGAGAGTAAAGAATACCGATTGTCGATAAGTTTTCCGGCAGTGAAAAGGTCCTGAAGCTTTTGTTCAAAAGGATCATTTATGGACATATTAAAACTTCTTATAAACTATTTGGGAATGTTTGCCAATGAATAAAAAACAAAGGCACATATAGCATATGGCATATAGTATATGGTGAAGACCTCCATAAACTGGCTTTTGACCATATGCCATATACTATATGCTATATGCGCCGTTGCTTTTATTTCTTAAGAATTCCTTGAAATTCGGAGGCGTGTCCGGAAAGGTCGCTTGATTTTTCTTTGTTGTAGAGGCTTCTCGATAGAGTTAGCTCCCTTTCGAGCTGACGGATTTTCCTGTTCTTCGCCCTGATCTCCAACGTCTTAAAAAATGATGGAAGGGCTTCGAGCAGCGCGATGATTATCATGCCCGCTGAAAAAGAGATCAGAAGTACAAAACCGACAGGTAATGGCACAGATTGTAATGAGAAAAGATAAGGGACTGCGAATTTAAACACCAGCCGATAGTTCAGAGTTGTGGCGTCGAGATTGCAATAGATCAGGTTAAGGATAATAAACAATATCAACGCCATTACTATCGCGAAAATTAATTTTTTCATTTTTCCCCCAAAACTATTGAAAACTTTTTACTAAATGATCATAAGTCTCTTCAAGATATTGTGGCATCGACCTCGTCTCACCCAACACCGGAAAAAAGTTATGATCGCCATTCCAGCGCGGGACCAGATGAAAGTGAATATGCCCCTCAATACCGGCGCCGGCTACCCTCCCGAGATTAAAGCCTGCATTGAAGCCATCTGCCTTAATTTCGGTCTTCAAAATATCAGTCGCCCTGCCTGTCAGAGAGATCATCTCGCTTCCCTCTTCAGGAGTGAGCTCAGATAAATTTCCAATGTGTCGATAGGGGACTATCATCATATGGCCGTTGTTATAGGGATACCGATTAAGCACTATATAACAGGTTTTCCCCCGTTTTAACACCAATGACGCCCTATCATCTTTTGATTTATTCAAAGAGCAAAAGAGGCACTCCTTATATTTGTCCTGAGTGAGGTCCTTGATAAATTCCATTCGCCAGGGAGCCCACAACCTATCCACGATTGACATTCTCCTTCAGCTCTTTCCCCACCTTGAAGAAAGGAACCTTTCTCGTTCCAACTTTAACAGTCGTGCCGGTCTTTGGATTTCTGCCCATCCTCGGCTGACGAACTCTCACTTCAAAGCTTCCGAAGCCTCTTATTTCAATCCTGTCACCTGACTTCAAAGCATCAGTCATGCTGTCAAATATCGTGTTGACAATTACCTCGACATCTCTTGAAGAGAGCGTTGATAATTTCTTTCCTAAAGTCTCGATCAAATCACTTTTATTCAATTTCTCCTCCTTTCATCTCACACTTAAAATGTTAGCCTGCCATAAACGCGGAGCGCTGACCTTGAACTGGGCCATGACAGATTTAATTTCTCCAAAAATACCCAAAAGTTCCGAGTAATCAAACTGATTCTTATATTTAGCAAGAACAGGCTCCTCTATACCTCCCAGCTCTCCAGCGAGAGCAAGCGCACGAGTGAGCCCCCCGAGATCATCGATAAGGCCGAGTTCCTTAGCCTTGAGTCCTGTAAAGACGCGGCCATCGGCGAGCTTATCTATCTGATCCATCGGCATATTGCGAGATAGAGCTACAGCCTGTTTGAACTGGTTGTGAATATCGTCGAGCATATCCTGAAGAATAGCCCTTTCCTCCGGAGTGAGCTCGCGCAAAGGTGATCCGATATCTTTATACTTCCCGCTCTTCAATGTCTGTTGTTTGATCTTGGCCCAGTCGAGAAGGCCTGATATTTGAACGTGCTCCATCCTGACACCGATGGAACCGGTTATGGTGCCTGCATCGGCGATGATCTTGTTCGCTCCCAACGCGACATAATAGCCACCAGAGGCCGCGACATTCGACATGGACGCGACAACTGGTTTTTTCTCTTTTAACTTTAAGATTGCCTCGAGGATCTCCTGGCTTGCAGCCACAGATCCACCGGGGGAGTCGATGCGCAGGATAACCGCCTTGATGGCTTCATCCGACCCTGCTTGTTCAATTCTCCCGATGATCTCATCAGGAAATATCAGGGTCTCGGAGACTTCGATCAGGGCTACGTTCCCCTGCTCGAAATTATTATTCACACCAACGCCTATAGCCGACAGGCAGCCGACAAATCCAAAAAGAAAGGCCAGACAGAAGATTCCCAATATAATTGTTATTGCCCATCCTCTCCTGCTCATTCATCCGCTCCTTTCAGCTATTCAGCAGCCGGCTCAGGCTCAGGCTCTTTAACTGAATTGACTGAGAGGTAGAAATGCCGCTCGTCTGGAGCAAGCGTTTCCACCTTGATTTCTATCTCTTCACCCTCTTTAAGATCCTTGGGCACTTTTGATTTAGGTATCAATCCTTCGACGCCCTCTTCCAACTCGACGACCGCACCGGCTTTGCTCAGTTTAAGAAGCTTACCCTTGCCGGTGTAACCCTCTTTATAATTTTTATTGATGACATCCCACGGATCATCCTTGAGCTGCTTTAGCCCAAGAGAAAAACGCTCCTTATCCGGATCGATGTGGAGCACGACAGCTTCAACTTCATCGTTTTTGCTGTATGCCTCTGCGGGAGATTCAAAATTCTGGACCCAGTCGAGATCAGAGATGTGAACCATGCCATCGATCTCGGCACCGACATCCACAAACACACCGAAATCGGCGATATTCCTGATCGTTCCTTTAACCTTGCTCCCAATCGGATATTTATTTTCGAGATCCTCCCACGGATTCGGCTGAATCTGCTTCAAACCGAGTGAGATACGCTTGTTGTCGAGATCGATATCGAGAACTATTGCATCGACTTCGCCTCCGACCGACAAGATCTTAGATGGGTGTTTTAGCTTTTTGGTCCAGCTCATCTCCGAGATATGAACCAAGCCTTCGACTCCATCTGTGAGGGCGACAAATGCTCCGTAATCGGTCAGGCTCACTACTTTTCCATGAACACGCGAGCCGACTGCAAATTTGTCTTCAACGTTGAGCCATGGATCCTGCTGAAGCTGCTTCATGC
Organism: Pseudomonadota bacterium; assembly: GCA_043818055.1. GTDB lineage: Bacteria > UBA10199 > UBA10199 > 2-02-FULL-44-16 > JBDRGF01 > JBDRGF01. The sequence goes on from JBDRGF010000003.1 coordinate 46,721, forward strand.
CGAGGCTCACCTTATTGTTCTCTTTATCGAATTTTAGAATGACGACGCGGATATGATCACCTACCTTGAAAAAATCGGTTGGATGACCGACCCTGCCCCACGAGATATCAGTGACATGCAGGAGACCATCGACTCCGCCAAGATCGACGAATACGCCATAGTCGGCGATATTCTTGACCACTCCGTCGAATACCTGTCCTTCGGAGAGGTTGGCTAAAGTATCAGCCCTCATCGTCTTTCTCTCCTCTTCCAGAATCGCCTTTCTCGAGAGCACGACATTGCCGCGGCGTTTGTTCAACTTGATGATCTTGAATTTTCCTACCATACCGATAAAATCATCCATGTTTCGCACCGGCCTTAAATCAAGCTGGGAACCGGGCAGGAAGGCCTTTACACCGATATCTACAACCATGCCCCCCTTGACCTTTGAAACAATCGTTCCTTCGATGATGCCGTCTTCCTTTTCGAGGGTTTCAAGTGTTTCCCAAACCTTTAGGCCATCAGCTCTCTCTTTCGAAAGAAGTACATGACCGTGCTTGTTCTCAACCTCTTCAAGCAGAACGTCGATTGTATCACCGACATTAACTTTCAATTCACCTGTGGGGGTTCTGAATTCGTTGATATCGACATGACCTTCGGATTTAAAACCGATATCGACGAGCACGTAATCACGCTGTACTGCAATCACCTTTCCTTTCACAATCTGCCCGGGAACAAAACTAACCTCGCTCGATCCCTGGGCAAAAAGCTTTCCAAACTCACTTTGAAGCTGCTCTTGCGTTGGTTCAATTTTTACTGGACACATTCTCTTTATTCCTCCTTATTTTTCCTTTAAATTTGCAAGGTTAGGATAGATTTCCTTGCATGAGGGCGCACCATAATTACAGGTGCTGATTTTGTCAAAGGATTTCTTTTGTTTTTTAGTAGGTTAGGTTCGCCTCGATTGAAGGGGTTAAACCGATGCTTAAAATAGTAGCTGTTTTCCTGAAATTTTGGGCTGAAAGTGTGGGTATAATTGCAAAGTCTATTGCAGCACCTTGTGCAGCGCGCCGAATAGCTCTTCCCTATTGAGCGGCTTTTCGAGTATCTCGATGTTTTCAATCTTGGTAAGGGTTTCCAGTACACTTCTTTCTAAAACTGAAACGACGATTACAGGAATGTGTTTCGTGCTCTCATGAGCCCTGAGATGGATAAAAAAGGCATCTCCGCTCATAGGCTCCATGATGATATCAAGTATGATCAGATCGTATTTTTTGGGATCTTTGCACACCTTGTCGAGTGCTGAACAGGCGTCCGAATCGATATCAATCTCGTAGCCTGATTCTGTAGAGAACATATCTCTATAGATAGACTGCATATCTTCGCTATCTTCAACTATCAAAATCTTCTTTTTTTCCCCCGCCATAAATCGGAAAGTAATAGATTGGGGCAAAAAACTCAACAGAAAAGAGTCTGATCTTTGGATACAGGTCAATGATGTTTAAACAAAAATAAAAGTTTTTTATTAGTGCGGAGGAGACTATTTCCGAAGTCGTTTGTATATCGAATTATTGTAGGGGCGGTTCGCGAACCGCCCGAAAAAACAATTAGGGCAGGTTTTAAACCTGCCCCTACAAAAAAAACAAATAACGGATTCCGACAACAGCATCCCAGATCAATTATGATCTGCGCTGTGTTTTTCGACGAGGCTTTCTGTATATTCGTAAAGATCCTGCATATCTCCTGCGAGGTCAAACTTCGAATCACAGATCGTTCCGGAAATTTTCACTGCGCTATCTCCTTTTAATGATATGGATAGATTGAGTTCAATAGGCTCTATACAATTCGAGTTATCGCTGATGCCTGTATTACCAGATTTCAAAATCAGCAAAAGCATAGCTGTCAACTTATCAAATTCGCTATCATTTAATAGCACGGACCAATCGGAGTTCACTTGTGGCGCTTCGGGAGAATCTCCAGGGCCTACGTATGAATAATGCAGAGATCTATCCCCGCTGACTGTCATGCTCTTTTCCTGTTTCTCGTGATTGCTTGTGGTAGTTTCGACAAATGTAAAATTATCGAGTTCAGTTGTTGTATTCTCCGTATTATTTGATGCACTCTCTGTCTCACCTGATGCCACGACGCTATGATCACCTGATCTGTATTTTATGACCAACTCTTTCATTTTCGCAACAAGCTCATCGACTTCTTCCGGCGCATCACTCATACATTCATCATCCAACGTGAAAACGACTAAGCTTGAATTGGGAGCGATGAAAGTGACCTTAGTCGGCTGTGTTATATTTGCAGAGCAAAAGATCTGTCCCAAAAGAGAATAATCGAGGGCTTCATCAAGAAGACGATCGATCTTTGTAAGTTCGTCATTTGCAATCGTCACAGACCAGGCTTCATTGTGAAGACTATCTGTAACTTTCATAACACCGTCATCATCTACGGATGCAACTACTTCAGAAAAACCCTCTGCTAATGGATCACCAAAATTGACTTCCAGGTTTCCGAGTTGGAACAGTCCTGACCTCTCTGCAACAATCTCATCATTCTCATATCCTTCACTCAGGTCGATCATGTAATCGACTAAATCTTCAACTTCTGAGAGTTCTATATTTGCGATGTCACACATCGCGAATGTAATCGTTTTTTCTTTACCTGACTCGGTTGCCAGCCTTAGGCTTGAAGGACTCACTCCCACGCAACCCGTATCAATATTATCCGGCAAAGTCACCGGATCTGCTGCGTTTATCAATACCTCAAGGGCATCCATCTCCGCAGGAGAGACTGTCCCCTTCCAGACAGTTTTACTCTTCACATTAAAATCCTCATTCTCCACTTCAGTGATCTGTATCGAGCGATCTGAGTTGATTGTGATCTCTGTGCTCTCCGAATCGGGAGAGACAGCCCCTCCAATGTATAGAGTGACAGACGCAAGCCTCTCAATACATCCGAAAGAGAAGAGTGAAAGTGTTGCCAAGACCAATACGACTTTTCTCATAAATCCTCCTAAAAATTTTTTACCCTGAAATAAGGTGTTTGATATGTTAGTGAACTATTATCGTCTTTCGGCTACGTTTGTTGCTAAAAAAATGCGTTTTTTGATTTGGAAACTAAAATATGGATACCGCTATCTTGTTCTCCGTGCTTTCGAGCCTGTCATCGAAGTGCAATTTGTGAAAAAATAATCATATCTAAGTGTAGGGGCAGGTTTTTCCGCCAGAGGCGGATCAGCCTTTGGTTGAAAACCTGCCCTAGTCCGTTCTCGGGCGGGTTTGAAACCCGCCCCTACAAAAATTCGACACATATCCGACTTCGGCAACAGGCGGATGACATTTGGAAATTAAAGGATTTTTAGAGGTTCATGAGGGAGAATTTTTCAGATCTTGAAAGGCTTTTGATCTCATTTTCGCGCTTTAGAGCGGCGGATCTGCCCTTGCATCTCTCAGAATAGAGAAGGCCGAGGACTTTTCGGCTCCTCGTGTATTTCGCACCCTTTCCCGATTTATGCTTTTCGATCCTCGATTCCAGATCGTTTGTGCTGCCTGTGTAAAGGGTATCGTCTCCACACTGCAATATATAGACATGCCATTCTGGTTTCATGTGTCACCATTGAAAGAAAAGGCCGGCCTCCGGGCCGTGCAAGGAGGCATCGTTGATGCTCAAAATTTTATAACCTACCCTCGCGCCTACCATGCCAAATTTGACATTGATGCCGCTCGAAAGATCATAGACATGATATCCCCTCATGAAGGCCATGTAGGGCAGGATATCCCATATGATATGCTTTCCAAAGAAGAGATAGAAAGGAAAGCCGATTTCAAAGCCTGTGTGTGAATTTGTCCCCTTGATGTATTTAGCACCGAGCGCCATGTTGATCTGAAAAATTTCCATGAGGTATGAGCGGAGCAGAAAATGGGAGCTAAATACATCGAGCACATCCTTTGGATTCTTCTGCCAGTATTTATTATACTTCACATCGGCACCAAGCATCAGGTAGCCAAATTCTCCCTTCGCATACAAGACGTTTGTGTTATCGAAGACGCGTTGATATCCTGCATCGAGACGGATGGTCGGCAGGGCTGGGCGTTTTTCCCGTTTCAGCTCTTTATATAGATAGCCGAAATCCCCCTCATCGAGATTGGTTACAAGCCCCGCGAGAAAGAAGTTTGCGAAGATATCGATGAGACCTTCAGTCACTTCCCCTGTAGGATCGTCCTTGTCGTCATGCCACACCTTCCTCTTGCTCTTATCGAGATCCTTCTTCTCAAGGGTGTCCTTGAATTCGGTGACACTCCCCTTCTCAGCCGAAAAGGCTTGAAAAGTGAAGCAACAGAAAAGGGAAAGTATAATGATGGATAATATTCTTCTCACAATTTTGTTAAATACAAATGAAGGGATAAGATGTCAAAGGAAAGAGTATTTTAAGATTGGGATAAATCTTCAATCTCCTCTGCTTCTGTTTCGGCTTGCCAATCGCCCACGACATTTCCGATTGCCTGATTGAAGCCTCCCAGAAAGGAGATGATTACCGCCTTCATGGCCAGCCCCCTGCCTATCTCAGCAAGATAACCGGATTTGGATCTCTCAAGCATATACAAATTGATCAGTTCATTTACAAATCCAAGGCTGGCCAAAGCGCTGGTTGCAGACTTTGAATTGATTGAATCATCGTCGTTCAACAAAGACATAAGATGTTCATAGGCACTCGAACAACCACACATCTCAATTGCTGTTATCAGCAAAGGTTTAGATTTTTTATGTTCATCCAAAAGTGCTTTTAATAGATCTTTTTCAAAAGAGGGGTCACCGTATTCTGACACTGCTAAAAAGGCTGAATATCTTCTGAAATCCACAGAAGATTTTATATAAAAATCAAGCGCACTCCTCCTCGTCTCAGCATTTCTTGCATGATGCATGACGATGTCATCAAAATAGGGCAAATTGCTATTGTATTCTGAGAAGTCGATACCGCGCAGCTGTAGTAATCTCTTTGCGCGCTTTTTTATCGGCTCCTCGGCATACGCTCTGTGATGGATTACTGACAGTGTTTGTTTCATCTGCTCAGTCAGAATAGCACCCAGCTTAAGCCTCGCATCGATTACATTGATGCCATCTCCAGTTATAATGTATTGAGCATCTTCAATGAAGCTCAAGCTTTCAACATCTAAAACGCTCTCATCGCCTAATTTTCCCAGGCTATCGATGCATGATGTAACAATCCGGGGATCTGGATTATCCAATCCACGTAGAAGAATATCGCCAGCTCTATAATCTCCTAAATACCCCAAAGCTTTGACAATTTCATCAGCAAGCAAAAAGCCCCTTGCATATAACTCATGTTCTGCACTCATTTGTACAGGAACGTGAGTCTCAAGTGTCCTGACAAGTTCATTTTCATCGTGTTCATACGCTTCTCTATTCTGATCCATGACTGCAAAACAGGATTTTAGCAATTTTTCAAGCCTTGGTCGAAATTTTATATCCCCCACAGCTGAGACTGCTTGAACTGCTTTTTTCAATCTACTTACCACTCTTCTGTCTCCAAAATCAGATTCAATATTAAAACAGGAATATAGCATTCGCAGCGCTTCGGGGTCGCCGCGTAGTGCAAGAAACGTAGCAGCATCTATTCTCGACTCAAGATTCACAAAAGATTCACGAACACCATGCAAAAAGCCTTCCGACAAGGCACTCACAGACTTTTGATTTAAGATTGATCTTAATCTATCCAGACCTATGCAATTATAAGGTCTCTCGCCATCTTCGAGTATGTATATTTCATCTCTGACCCTGACAAACGAGAGAGGTGTGTCGAAGACCATCAGTGTAAAATGTGTGTCGTTGTCAACGTCGAGAAGCACCTGCATCGATCCTGTTATCTTTCTCGTATTTTCTAGGATCTCAACAGCATCGGCCTCTTCTATTATATACTTAAAAAGATTTATCAGATTCGGATTTTCCAATGCTTCGAATATCGATTTAATTTGAAAGAGTTCGTTTGCCCTTTTAGACAGGATGAGTGAACGCTGATATTGTCTGAAACTTATGCGGCCTTCCCCGCCCCACTGTAATAACATAGAACCTTGAGCTATTGATGTAGAATTTACGTCGACACCAGATATGCCGCCATTAACGACATTTTCCAATCCATCAATAGCTGATGATTGTGAAATAGGATCAGGCGGTATTCTGCTTTCTGATACAAGCGATACAGGTGACTTGCTTAAGTTTCGCAATAAATTGAGACTGATCATCTCCTTAAAGTTACATTCTATTACCCTTTCAGGTCAACTACATCTTTAATTGGATGAAAAAACGTAACTATCCAGGTGTAGCAGCAATATGTTGAAATAATTGATACTGTAGGGGCAACCCCCCTTGGTTGCCCTCGTATAAGGGCAGGCATTCTCGGCCTGCCCCTACAAAAACACAAAAAAACAGGGTGACGGAGGAGGTGTTCTCCTTATTGCTAATAAGCTGCTATCTCTCCTCCGTCACCTTTTTTGCATCTTTATTAATTCACTTTTGAGAAAGTAGGTCGCCTGACAGTCGTCCTCGTTGTAACGAAGAATTTTATTTTTCATATCTTTGTTGCCCTGAAGATACTCATTTATCCAGACGATCGAGGATGATCCGCTGGCATCTTCTGCTGCCCATTCAAAGCCAAGAGATCTGCAAATATCCTTGAGACTGTAGCTTGAAAGTGGCCAGTCGGTTTTATCAAGGATGATCTTATAGAGATCGACTGCGGTACCGTTCTCTCCAAACAGCGACTGATATACTGTTTCATCGAGCGTATTGTATCTCTTAAGCAACCTCTCCAGAGTGGTCTTCTCATAATTTGAATAGTGATAAACCGGAGCGCCTTTATACTGCTTTAGAAATTCAAAGAGCTCTTGTGTAATTTTTTCCTCATCCTCAAATCTCTCTGCGAAAAACGAATGATATTCCGGTTTCCTTCCTCTCTGCACAAGGAGAATGCCGTAAAGATACACAAAATCCTGTGTTGGATCATCCTCCACATCGAAGTGAATTTCAGTATCGTGCTGGGGAAAATCATTTTTTTCATTTATGACAGGAACTCCCTGCTTATAGACCTTTGCACGCTGAATAGATTTTTTGATGAGCTCCATCGGTATCGATGGCCAGAAATACCCTTGCGCTATGAGATCCTGAACAGATGGCAAAATCTGTTCATAATCCTGTTTTGACAGCGCGTCGATGGTCTCGATTCCAAGTTTTTTGAGCCCTCTCTTCAATCCCTGTCCCACCCAGTAAAGAAGTGAAACATCTTCTTTCTCCTTAGCCCACTTCAAACAGACCTTTTTCCATTCGCACATTTTACAATTGCCGCAAATTGCGGGCTCGGAATCACATGGATCTCCACGGAGGTAGGAATTTAAAAGGGAGATGGCTTCATCATATTGGTATGGCTTCTTATACAGATTTGCATGCAACTTTCTCGATTTCGTTTTATAAATATAACTTTTACTAAGCCTTGTCCCCTGAACGCGTTCCAACAACTCGCTGTAAAAATATAGCTGCCAGATATGTTCTATATTGATCTTTTCACCACCGTTATCCCAGGTACCGTCAACGCGTGCGAGCTTGATGTCCATCGGATAATAGAGGTGGTCACCTAAAGAGGAAGACCCAACTTTTTTAACGAGAAGATCAGGCCGCCCCGCCCTGCCATCTGCCATAAGAACGCCCTGATAGATTAAGTCGACACCCTGCTGCATAGCGATAAGGGTCTCCTTTGCAAGCTCATCAGATAACGGTTTATCAGGAGAGATCGCAACAAAGGACTTTTCAGGATTCTCTTTTTTTATTGTCTCGATTACTTTCGCCTCATACTGAACCCCAGCGTCCCACAAGAGCTTGACCAATGGATGAATCTCAATTTTGAGTTTAGGATCGCCATTAAAATCCATAAACGGTCGATACCGGCATTTTTTAAAGTTATATAAATCTGTAGCTGTTATTGTTTTTTTCTTCATTTCGTCCTACAAAACATCCCCATTCCAAAGCATCTCCAGAAATGTTTTCCAGGGTATGATCTCAATATTGGAAGAGAGTTTTCTTGGCACAGGTTCTTGACAAACAATTAACGCCTTTTGTGGCTTATATTCTTCAATAAAAGACAGCGAGCCCTTTATATCAGCGCTTTTGATTTTACTTGGTCCCTTAACCTCAACCGAAATTTTACCCCCATCCAGAACAAAATCAACCTCACTCCCCCCCTTTGTACGCCAAAAATCGATACGATAATCTTTTTCCGAATAGGATCTATATGCAAGAAGCTCCATCAGAATAAAATTTTCAAATGCATTTCCAAATTCCACACCTTTATTTGTCTGAATTACGCGCTTCATTAAACCACCAGCCACACCGACATCGAAAAGATAAAACTTTGGTGTAGATACTATTGTATTGCGACTTTTTCTTTTTCTGAACGGTTCTATAAAAACGCCTATCAGTGTATCAACCAATATTTGGTAATATTCAGCGACCGTTTTTGAATCTATTCCACAGTCGCTTGCTATATTTGTATAGTTGACGAGCTCGCCACATGAAAAAGGAACCGCATCAAGAAATTTTGCGAAAGCAGGAAGATTACGGGTCAACCCCTCATCCCTGATTTCCTCTTTTAGATAATCGTTGATATAGGCCTTTATTGTCCGCTGATAATTCTGATCCAAATAGTGGCTGGGTATCATACCCCTGTTTAGGGCTGTTAAAAGATTAAAATCTTTACCCAGCTCTCTCGTTGTCAGCGGAAACAGCTCAAATTTCCACGCCCTCCCCCCAAGAAGATTTGCATGAGAACGTTTTACCTTTCTTGCGCTCGATCCACAAAGTACAAACGATATCTTAAATTTTTCAATTAACCAGTGAATTTCATCAAGCAAAGAGGGAATTTTTTGCACTTCATCTATTATTACAGGCTCTTTGAGCTTACCCATATCAATAAGGCTTTGTATCTCCTGACGCAAAAGATATGGCTCTTTTGATAATCGAAAAAAGGTATCTGTTTCTAGCAGGTCATATCTCGTAGTATTAGGAAAGCGTTGCAAAAGATAGGTGGTCTTCCCTGTTTTTCTGGGCCCCCATAGAAAGGCTGACTGTCCCTTTGGAAGGTCGATTTTTAATGTTCTATCGATATTAACTAATTCGGAATTCATTCCTGATTAGTAGCACTAATACGGAACAATGTCCATATAAAATTTACATTTACTCAAGGCCACTTTTAGATAAGATTAATAATTAGCTTAATATCATATAGTTATAAACATTGAGGGCACCAGTTCAATAAGTAAGTGGGCTCAATGACGATTTGAGTGGGTGATTTGCGAGGAGTGAGGGCGATATAAAAATTATTCAACAGCAAAAGCGCTTATAAAAGAAGAATTTTAGATACAGATCTTTAAGATGAGAGATATCCACAAGAACCTATAATGCAACCGCACCAAGGAATTCCTGAAGATTCCGACTGCGGCATCCACAGTGTCGTTTTTGTGGATATCTCATCCATTTTAGAAACTTCAAAATGACATGGAACTTTTAACGATGCTTTATCGTGGCCAAAAAGTCAGCGGAGAGAATCTGCCGGATTTGTCGCAATATGACGGGTTACCCACAATGCTACGTTACGGAACTTTTACGGTTCCTTCACTGCGCAATGTGGATAACCCTGCTTACATCCATTTACCAGCTCTTTAACAAAATGCTTTTTTTAGAAACCGCTTCATAACGGCGGCAAAAAAGATGTGATAACCTTGAGTTCCAGATATTCCTCATCCCTGTAACCATACGCGCTTCGCTGCAATACCCGTATCTTGTTGTTGAC
>JBDRGF010000004.1:0-4070 GCA_043818055.1 Pseudomonadota bacterium
CGAAGTTCTGCAAGAAGTCAGGGCGGCGTAGTAGTGAGTAAAGCCAGTGAGAGCTGGCGGACTGTGTGCAGGGAAAAAAAGGTCACACAGGGCTCAATGATCACGAAAGCGATGATTGAGCATGCGAAGGATCGCCACGAGGAGACGACATAAATCGTAAGATGCGGTTTGAGTAGTCATACTACTTTGTAAGGATCAAAGAGATTACCGCAGAGGAGTAAGGCGAAGAACAGTCTAATAGCATCTTGAAGGAGGATGTCATTCATGGGAAAGAAGAAGTTCCACAGTTTATACGGACAACTCATGGAGCGCCCGCGACTACGCTCAGCATTTCAGAGAGTGAAGTCGAACGGGGGAAGCGCAGGCAGCGATGGAGTGAGCATCAAAGAATACGAGTCAGACCTTGAGAACCACCCAAAGCCCCCCCTAAGCTACATCGATCAAGGAGCGACCTTTCTAGGATATCGCCTGACGAAATTCAAGGGAGGCTTGTACGCAGTGGTTCCCAAGGATGTAGTCATGAGATTCCGAGAAAGAGTAAGGGAACTGACCCGGAGAAACTCGCACTTAACGAAGGGAGAACGACTTAAGGAATTGAGTCGATACGTTCGGGGATGGGGAGAGTATTACAAGCGGGCTGGGCAACAGAAACTCTTTTACAAACTGGATCGATGGATTTACCGCCGAGTGATAGCGATGTTCGCAGGGAGATGGGGAAATTGGCTTTTTGTGAAATACCCGATTCGATATTATCGAGATCTATAATGGTTGGCAAAAACTGGACCAAAAAAGGGGCTTGAATAAGGTGTAAAATTGGGGATAAAAAACAAGGCAAGCCCATAGGAAAGGAGCAAGATATGCGAAAGAGGATTGGTTCAGCGATGAAGGCGAAGATTGCGTTGGAGGCACTCAAAGGGGAGAGGACGATGGCGGAGCTTTCGAGCGAATACGAGGTGCATTCGAACCAGATCAGTAAATGGAAGAGGAAAGTTTTGGAGAAGTTGCCATCGTTATTTGATAAGAAAAGCGCCTCTAAAGGAGAGATGCCTGATCCGGTGACGGACGAGCTTTATAAACAGATAGGTCAATTGCAAGTCGAGAACGACTGGCTCAAAAAAAAATCTGAGAGGCTTATCGGTTAAGGAGAGGATGGAGATGATAGACAGAGAAGAGGATAAAATAAGTATGCGTGGCCAATGCGAGTTATTAGGGCTGAACCGATCGACGCTGTATTATGAACCAGCGCCCATATCAGGGTCTGATTTGCATCTTATGAATCGAATAGACGAGCTATTTACAAAGTACCCGTTTTTTGGATCGCGACGAATAGAGGCATATTTAAAGAGAGAGGGCTATGAAGTAGGACGGGATAAAGTGCGCTCATTAATGTGGAAGATGGGATTGGAGGCGATATATCCGAGGCGCAATATAAGCAAGCGAAATCAGGCACATAGAATATATCCATATTTGTTAAAAGGGGTAGAGATAGTAAGACTAAATCAGGTTTGGAGCGCCGATATCACGTATATACGATTAAGGCAGGGTTTTGTATATCTGGTGGCGATAATAGACTGGTATAGCCGGTACGTACTGTCGTGGAGGCTGTCAAACACGCTGGATACCGATTTTTGCGTAGAGGCTTTGAATGAGGCACTTCAGCATGGTAAGCCGGATATATTCAACACGGATCAGGGATCACAGTTTACAAGCGAGGCGTTTACTGAATTACTTTTAAAAGGCTGTATAAAGATCAGCATGGATGGAAAGGGTCGGGCATTGGATAACATATTTGTGGAGCGACTTTGGCGTACGGTCAAATATGAGGATGTTTATTTGAACAGCTACAGTTCGATACCAGAGGTTGAGCTTGGGCTGGGAAAGTACTTTGAGTTCTACAATGACGAGCGTCTTCATCAGACGCTCAAGTATCGAACACCGGCAGAGGTTTATATGGGTAACAATAAGCAATTGGCCATGTGCGCTTAGAAGTTATGCACATATCCACAGATATTCACAAAGAAAGGAAAAAGAAAAAAAGAAGCAAAAAAAGAAAAAGGAAAGAAAGTTACTACGGCTACTACTATGATTAAATTTTACACCTTAGAAAAATAGAAGATTGGTCTAGACAAACCCAACCACCTTATTAAGCTCGCACAGATGAAAAAGAAGAGTTTCTGTGAGGATTTCAAATCGATTTCAGCGGCTGAGCGCATGCTTCAAACATCCATTGAGGGAATTTTAGATATCGGAAATTATATCATCGCAATAGCGACTCTTGAGATGACTTCCCAAGTTCTGTCGATGATCCAGCATCATATATCCCGACCACTTTTTCAGAAAGTTCCTATATAAGATGGTGATCTCAGCCAATCGCTTGCCGAAAGTTAGGGCCGCTGTATTGCGAGTCAAAGAGGACGCCATTCTTTCAAGAAAGCATAACGATGCCAACATCGCCTGCTTTGGCTCCCGCTTAAATTCCATTGAAGAGATCAAAGAATACCTAAAACTATTTCTAGAAACCGCCTTCGAAGGCGGCCGCCACCAAACTCGCGTTGATAAGATCGATCAGATCGGTTGTTAATGATTATCATCCCTCTCTAAATTGATAATCGCTCCTAGAACAAGGCCGTGCTTGTCAACTAGCGCAGTGAGCACTCTTTTTGCAGCTGACTCCTGACTCAACGGCTTGGGATAAATTCGTAAGATGAAATCATCCTCCATTTTGTCGGGAAATGATATCGAGCCTCTCTTATCTTTTCGGTCAATGCTCATATGTAAATGGTTGTCATCCACATGATTATAGCTCGACGAATCATCCCAGTTGTTAAAATAATCATGTTTTTTTCCATTCATCGTTGTCATTAATGCGCCCCCAATGCGCCGTGCTTTCTCTTCGCTAGATGCTGCAATATATACGCTAAAATTTCCATCGTTGCCGTAAGTGAATCGCACATAAGCTCTCTCGTCCGAATCTGACGTGTCGTTTGGATCGACTCTGAATTCCCCAAAGGTATCATACCGGGTTAAGACTGCAAAATCGCATGCAATCTGTTCCTCTATGTCGATATCGATGATCTGTGGGTTGAACGATAAATCGGCAATGATTGGGCGGTCTTTATATTCTGAAGTGAGGCGTTCTGGATTTTCAAAAAAACGTTCAAAAATGAAAGATGATCTTTTGTAGCTATCGGCTTCATCTCCAGCAGCTAGAATGATTTGTTGTGGTTGAGCGGTATGATCGGCTTGCCAATATTCGAACAACGATGCCATCATGCCGAGAAGTGCACGCTCTGCAGGTAGATAATGTTCAGGAGGAAGTGAGAATCCGAGTTGATGGATATTTTCTTTTCCTGCGAGCACCAGCCCGTATCGATAGGCGGCTTTTGTCAGTTGTTCCGGTGAGTAAAAATAATTATTTTCAAATGTTGGTAAAAGATGAATTTTTCTTCTGGAATTTCGGCCTCTGGATGCATAAGCATCAAAGTTAGAGTTTCCGGGGAGTGAAACATCTCTAAGAAGACCCAGCTGGCTGCATAAAAAATAAGCGGTTTGTTTGTGAAGCATAATTCTTAAAGATCTTGTCACAGGGTGAGGTTTGATATGTCCATTCAGAGGAAGGATTTTTAATTTAGAAGATGGCAGATGCGCCATTATAAATGAGTGGTGTTGCGTCGGCCCTGAAGCAATCTTGAACGCATTGCTTGAATGGGTGATCATCCATGAATTGATTTGAGATAGCTGACTCATGATGTTCTCCTTCTATGAAGATGTTTTTTTTTTGCGTTTTGTATTCTTGAGCTATTAATAGTGTATGTTTGTACTGAGTGCAAGTATTCTGTTTTAGGCAATCTAGCTCATTTATTTCTACCTAACCTTTGGACACAATCATTAAGATGCCTTTCTAAGGGCGTTTAGCGAGCATTAAGGGTAAGATTCAAACTTATCAATCTCCCTAAGGTTTGATGCTCTGTTTTTCTTGGCGCCTTTGCATAAAAATAAAGAAAGAATATGCCGAGAGGGTAATCTCTCATATCCTGGAAATCGGACAGTGTGATCGATTTTCGGACGGT
>JBDRGF010000005.1:0-5010 GCA_043818055.1 Pseudomonadota bacterium
AGGCTTCGTTTTAATAAATTTTATCACATCCGCAATATCCAACAATCCAAAATCTATTGCGGTATTAATTTCATCTAATATCATGATATCGAAGTTGTCATTTTCAATCAGTTTGTAGGCCAGCTTCAATCCTGCCTTCGCCCCTTCGATGTCTGCCGCATCCGGTTTCTTCTTATCGACAAATTTTCCCGTCCCTACCGATTCGATGAAGAGATTTGGAAAGAGCTTGATCAACTTTCTCTCACCCTTCTCCAGATCGAATTTCATGAAGTGGATGATCGCGACTTTATAGTCCCAGCCGAGAGCGCGCAAAGCCAGGCCAAATGAGGATGTCGTCTTTCCCTTGCCGTTACCTGTGTAGATTTGAACACATCCCTTCGACAGGCTCATGCTCCCCCTTCAAGCTGTTCGACATTCGGAGTCACTTCGGTTTCAATTACAGCACTATCCGAAATCAACCCCTGACCCATACCATATTCTCTGATTTTTTCGATGCTTTTTTCAAGTTTTCGCTGCCTCGCCCCTGTCATCTCATCAAAGGCCCTTTGCGCGCGTTCCAGATTCACCCCAACATTGTCCATCTTACCCCTGAACTTTTCAAACTCGGTCAAAAAACCGTTTATATGCAGGATGATCTCCCTGACACCTTCCGAATAATGGTAATTCTGCCAGGCCTGCCACACTATTCTCAAAACTGCATAGAGCGTCCAGGGGGAGCAGAGTATGATCTTCTTTGACAGGGTCTCGTCGATGATGCCGTCGTAGATCTCATTCACAAAGCCGTAAACCTGCTCGTTGGGAATGAAGAGGATCACATAATCGAGCGTCTCCTCACTGGAGGGCATGTAATCGCGCTTTGTTATCTCGTTGATGCGGGCTTTGACATCGCTCAAAAAATCCTTCTGATAGCGAAGCTTATCACCATCGCTTACAGCATTGACCATTTTGAGATAGTTATTGAATGGAAATTTCACATCCATTGCGAGTTTGTGCTTTCCCGGCAGATAAAAAGTGTAATCGGGTCGATCGCGATTGGTTTCGAACGACGTATTCTTATCGTAATGCAGCCCCTTTTGAAGACCGGAGTAGGAGAGGATATCCTCGGCCATTTTTTCCCCCCACTGTCCTCTGACCTTGACGTTGGCAAGCATGTCGGAGAGCTTCTGCGTCGTATGCTGCAGCGTCTCAGTCGTGCGCGTCGCCGATTTTATCTGCTGCTCGATGCTCGCATATTTGGCGCCCCTATCCTTTTCAAAATCCCTAACCAACACCTCGTACCTTTGCAGCTGCTCTCTCATCGCATCGATGCTCTTCTCGATCGAGGTCCTCTGAACTTTGAGCTCCCCTGTAGCCCTCTCCCCTTCTCTGGAGAGGTGCGATTTGGCCAGCTCAAGAAAATTCTCAGTGACACCTTTGAGCGCCTCCTGTGAAAGTGAGGAAAATTCGTTTTTTAAGAGCTCTTTGTGCCTGGCCGTCTGATTCCTATACAAGAAAAAGAGGGCCAAAAAGACCAAAAGAGCCCCTACAAATCCGACTATCAAATATATCGATTCCATAGATCAATGTGATAGACCAATTTTAGTCAGGGGAAAAGGGAAAAATTGCCCATTTCCACTTCGCAGGTGGAAGCCGTTCCACCTGCGAAGTGGAGGGGACTATTTTACCGTACAAATAGACAATCCGATGATGTGGTATTGACAAAGTGGAAGATACTTGTTTTTTTGGGGTTAGGCTTGTGGAAAATGTGTATTAACAAGCCATACAGCACAACCAGACATACAACATGAGGGAATTGGAATGGCAACGGCAGTGACGATGAATCAAAGATATCATGCAGGCTTGGCAAGCTTTAAAGCCCGATGTACGGATCATCAAGCGATTAAACAGGTGATGCAAAATATTTTTCAGGATGATGTGCTAGGTATGGCGTCTCGTTTTAAGCGAGAGTCTGCGGCAAAAGTCTGCGATCTGGGATGTGGGGATGGTGTAATTACAGAACAACTGGTGAAAAATTTAGCATCTGTGAAACAAGGGGAAGGTTGGTTATTGGAATTGGTCGAACCTGTTGAAGATTATTTGCACAAAACTAGAAACAGATTAACTCAATTTGAAAGCGAGGGTAACAAAACTGAAATATTCAATGAAACAGCAGAAGAGCATTTTAGGATGGTCCAAGCAGGCTATGACATCGTGTTCTCATCACATAGCATGTATTTTACGCCGCTGGATACCTTCCAAAAAATTTATAGTTCTCTTAAGTTGGGAGGATTTCTCGTTGTGCTGGCCATGTCTAGAATTTCTATCATGGCACAATTGAAGAATCTGTTTCACCAAAACAAAACTTCAACCATTGATGACTACGTCGAATTGATGGAAGCTAAAGGATTCATTTCTAATGGTAATCATTGTAGACAGGATTTTACCAGCGAACTGAATATCTCTGGATTTCATTTTGCAAATTGCATAGCTGAGCTGACGGAGGAAACAAAAGACATTCTTTCATTAATGTTACAGAGGAATGTTGATGATCTCTCTGATGATCAATATAGAACAGCCAAAGATACTATTTTAGAAAGAGTTAATGGACACAACTTGTTATTGAACAATTCGATTGTAGTAACAAAGAGAGTCATTTAAATGAAGAGGTGTCTTTTTCACGGTGTCGTTTTTTTTCTCTTCACCACAAAGTAGTAAACAATGGCGCCGATGAGCTGGAGGAAGATCAAGACTAGCACCCAGACGACTTTTTCGTTGGAATCTTTGAAATCGCGTTTTATGCAATCGACTAGCATCCATATCCAGAATGCGATTAGCGGCACGAAGATGGCAAAAAAGACAAAAACTACACCTACCATTGCAAACACAAACCAAATTCCGCTTGTTGTGTAAAAATCGCTATCGAGTATTAACCACTTAGCTCCCACTCTCTCCATGACAAACTTCGTTTTGAAGCCGCTTGATGACCCCTGTGTTTCACCTTCATACTCCTTTGAAACAGATACCTTAAACTCAACTTTATTTGGAGCGATTATTTTTATATCTTTCAACGACGGACCGAAAATTCTGTATTTTGTGTAATCATATTTGACAAACTCATCATCAAGCGCAACCTTTATCTTCTCAGTAGTCTCCGGACTCATGCTCGGGGAGAGCATCGAAAAGATTTCGTTGGCATCTTTCCTGATGAAAGCGTCGCTAAATCTCTGCATGATGACGCGAATTTGACTTACATCATCTTGTCCTAAAGAATTTTGTGCCCAGAGGTTCGATGAACAAAATAGATTCGCAAGCAATAAAACCATCAACAATAATATTCGTTTCATACTATCCCCCTTTGAGCAATTTGAACTATTTGAACAGTTTGAACTTGTTGTTATCCCGTTATATCCCGGATCGTCCAAACGTATTCCACAACTCTGTTGTTATTATCGTGAATAGTGTTGATCACCGCAGATAAGATTCTCTTTTTTTCTTCGGATGACACAAGCTCAATCCGCTTCTCCTGCTTCGTAGCATCGACGACATCCTTCATCTGAAGAGACTGTTGAAATTTATCCGCCATCTTTCCGACGAGATCATCACCTTTGGAGATGCCGATCATCTCACAGGCTGCAGGATTACAGCTCATTACCTCCCACGCCGGGGTCGTCGTCAGAACGCCGTCCGACATCGTCGAAAAAACCCTTTGAAATTTATCCTTCTCTTCTCGGACACTCTCGAGAGAGCTCTTCAGAGCTCCGACCATCTTAGTGAGATCTCTAGTGAGACCTCCTATCTCGCTCTTCGATTTAGATCCCCTGATTGACGCCTCCAGATTTCCCTCTGCGATCTCCTTCGCAGATGCGCTCAAATCAGCTATCGGCCGGGTGATTCTCGATGAAACAAAAACGATTATTATGACAAGAAGAATCACTACGCCGACACTCACTGCCAGAATTTTATCCCTTAAGAGATCTGCGCTTGAGAGCAGTTCATCCTCAGGAATGAAGATGGCCAGTGAATAGCCGGAAGCGGGGACGGTGGCATATGTCACCCACGAAGATTTTTTCTTGAATGGATCGACGACAGAAGTAGCTCCTGACTTCCCTTCGATCATCATGCGTGAGAGCTCTTTGAAGCCCTGATCCTGCGACTGACTGGCCACACTTTCGATCTTCTCTTTCAACACATACTTGCCCGGATCGGGATGAGTTAAAAATGTTCCATCCCTGCTCACCAAAAAGGCGTATCCCATTTCACCGATTTTTATCGAGTTGATCTTCCGGGAAAGCGCATCGAGGCTGATATCGACAGTAGCAAGCCCGATAAAGGTCTTGTTTCTGTAAATCGGCACTGAAAAGGTGGTCATGATCGTCTTGGTTCCCAAGTCGAGATATGGCTCCGTCCAGACGGGGGCACCCATCTCTTTGGGTTTGCTATACCAACCCTGCTCCCAAAATTTAAACGTCCCCTCTGCCGGGACATACTTCATAAGCTTGCCATCGCGAAAATAATATGGCGCAAACAGCTTCTTTCCGCGCTCTTCGGAAGAGGGCTCCAGAAAGATCGTCATGCCGTAAATTTCAGGATTCCATTTCACGCTTTCCATCAAAAGCTTATGGATGCGGGGCTCCGAGATATCATCGTCAGTCATGACAGAGATAGCCATCCCCGTGGCGACGTTCTCGGCCGCTTTGAAATATCCATCTATATAGTCACGGTATCTGAATTTGACACTTTCGGCCTGCTTGTAGATCTCGGAAATCACCGTTTTTCGGCTCAAGTTGTAGCTCATCGTAATAACAGAGGCTAAACCGACCAAAACAACGCTCAAGATAAAGACCAAAAGCTGGGTCCTGATTTTCATATGGGGGATAGTATATCAAGTATCGATATGTTTCCAGCATATAAATATTTTAGACAGGTAAGCGCGAGAGAAGAAATAAATGGACATAAAAATAAGTTCTTAAAATGTGAAATTAAAGGAGATTTGCGGCGTTAATTTCTGCAATATAGGCACAGTAGTCACAT
>JBDRGF010000006.1:0-4494 GCA_043818055.1 Pseudomonadota bacterium
CATAAAAAAACCCTCCGCCAAAGGCAGAGGGTTTTTTGTTACTTCTATCTTGACTAGAGCTTAGAACTCATAAGCAAAAGCCATGGCTAGACCGTAATCATAGTACTTCGGTAATGTCTTCGGCATTACGATATCAAAACGGCCTTCCATCTTCACTGCTGCGCCGTCTGCTACATAGTAGTTACCGGCGAGGCTGATCTCATGGACCTGTGCTGCTGTAGCTACAGGAATTGTGACAAGGGGTGCGTTAAGATGCATCAAGTCACTGGCTACTCCTACTGCGCCAACCTTGAACTGTTTCGCATAGCAATACTTCAATGTTCCATCCCATGTATCGGAGAAGGCATAGTGCAGGTTCAACAATCCTGCCATATAGTGTACATTGGACTGACCAGCTACCGGAGCGTTATTGCGAGTAAAGAGGGCTTCCAAGCCGAGTGCGAAGGACTCTGTGATCCACCAGTTCAAATCAAGATCTCCACCGAATGTGTAGTGTCTGTTTGTAGCGTTCTGTGCTTCCGGGCCGAAGAAGGCTGACAAGCCGACCGTGCTCTCTGTATCCATCTCGCCCCAGTTGTAACCGAGTCTGAAGCCTAAGCTCGGTACATCTTTTACCTGGATGCTGTTGTCCTGCAACAAGCTATTCACGACATAGAAATGCAGATCGATTGCATCTGAGAATTCATAATAGAGCTTTATACCGGTCATGTTCGCCGGACGAAGTCCTCTGACGATGATCGATTTGGAGATCGTGTCATTGTCATTCACATCTACGCTCTCAAGGCCCATCGGGGCATTGAAGCGGCCGAGCAATACCTCAAGGCCGTTGCCCAGAGGGATATTGGCTGTGGCATAAGCCTGCTCAAGTACGAAACCAGCCGCCACTGTTCCAGCGCCGGATGATGCAACGCGACCGAAATCCAGGTCAGCGCGCAACCTGATGTTCTCGCCGAAGCTCTTCATGAGATCCAACTCGACCTCATCTACGAAGAAGGCAAAGCGGGTCATGTTTCCGTTGGAAGGCAGATTAAGGTATTTTCCCATGACGCCCTGATACGTTACTGTGTCGCCATCTGTCATCCACGGAATACCTGTAGCATTCTTACTATACTTCTGCCCACCAGCACCCGTCACCACGTGACCGGAAGCTTCGAAACCGCCGGCTACGTACTGTTCAGCTGCCATAGCAGCGCTGCTAAATATCAACGCTAACGCAAATACTAATAGTGATAATTTTTTCATAACTGATTCTCTCCTTAATAATGATATGTGGGACCATCCCACAATAGATTGTGCCAAACAACTGGCACGGTTAAACAACAAGAATCGAATTGGCCTTTGGAGAGTTCACCCCCTTTCCCGACCGGATTTTCGATTTAAAGTCAAAGTTGATAAAATTTCAAGTGCGAGACATAATTGTCCCGACCACAAGTGTCAATTATTATTGATTCTAAATTCCTCTTTTAATTTTTTGAAAGATCCCCCAGCACTTGAGATGAAAATATAAAGTAATGGTTTCACCCCTGCAACAAAAAACAGGTTTTTCAATCCAAAAAAGCACATTTTTTCCCCCTCTGTCATTTTATTGACGGGCAATTGCGCGTAACACCATTTTTAAAAGAACAAACTACAATGTCTGTATGTAAGCATAAAGTGTACCAAAAAGCAGTCGCTGGTTACTTGTCGCTTGTCGCTGGTGGGTTACTGGCAAGAACGGTTGATTAGTAGGGGCGGCTCGCGAACCGCTCTTGGACTGAATAACCAGTAACCAACTAGCGACCAGAGACCAGCGACTAGCCACCGTTTTTTACAGTTGACTACAATTACATCAAATTTAATACTCTTTCACAGCATGTCATTATTATTCGAACCGAAAAATTTTAATGTCCTGATCGTCGATGATGAACCCGATATGCATTCAGTCCTTGGCAGGATGCTTGTGAAGGCGAATTACAACGTCGATTCAGCATATTCCGCCGAGGAGGCCTTTCATAAAATAGAGAGCAAAAAGCCCGATCTCATCATACTCGATATAATGATGCCCAAAGTCAGCGGCATCGAGATGTGCAAAGACCTCCGCGAAAATCCGCGCACAAAGGATATCCTCATTTTAATCATATCAGCCCGCGATACACAGCGCGACCGCTTAGAGGGCCTCGTCCAGGGCGCCGACGACTACGTCTCAAAACCGTTCCACGTCCGCTCACTTCTACGCAAGATAGAACACATGTTGGTAAAAAGAATGGAAGTTCAGGAGTACTAAAAGCAAAAAGCGCATGTAGCATGTGGCATGTAGCATATGGTAAAAGCTTCTCTAAACAGGCTTTTGACTACATGCTACATGCGCCTTTCGTCTTTTTACTCCAAAGCCCACTTCCAAAATGGTATCATTTTGATTGAGATTCCGTTACTCTCTATCTCGGATTCATCATCGAACGTGATTATCTTTCCTATCTTAAGGCCATTCTCCTTGCAGGCTTCGACGAGGCCATCAATTTCCCTTCTCTTATTATTTTCGTTGATTTCAAAAGAGACCTGAAGGCACTCAATTTCCCCCTTATCTCCCTTTACTACAAAATCACATTCTCCCTTTCCATCATGGTAATAAATTTCATAACCACGCCTTTTGAGCTCGATGAATACGGAGTTTTCAAGCAAGCGTCCGATGTCAGTTGTTCTGACCCCTTTGGACAAACCTGTATCCACTAAATAGACTTTGGGTGGATTTCGTAGCCTCTTATATGATGATTGTGAAAATGTTCTCGCTTCGAAGATGATAGTGCTTTCTAAAAAATATTTGTAGTATTCGTATAAGAAATCTTTCGAAAATGAAATTCTCTCCTTGTTATGTTTATAAAATGAATTGAGGGAAAACCTTGTCGAGGAAGAAGATAACAGGGCATCCATCATGGCATCAAGAAGGGGGATGTTCGTAATTTTGTAGCGCTCTACGATGTCCCTAAAATACATCGCCCCGATATATTCTTTTAGTATCTTTTTTTTCTCCATCTCCGATGATGACAACACGATCTCGGGAAAACCTCCCCACTTAATAAAATCGCGGCTCTGATTTTTTACTAAAATCCTGTCCTTCCCATAAATTTTATTTTTCTCCTTCCCGTTTATTCCAGGAACCATAATTACTTCAGCAAATGAAAAGGGAAAGAGTTCAATATTCCATGCCCTTCCTCTTAATGATGTATGCGTTTTTGAGGGTAAAATTTCAGAGGATGATCCACTGGCAAAAACTTTAATATTCTCCCTTTCAGTGATCCTGCGGCAGAACTTTTCCCAGTTTTCAACGCGCTGAACCTCATCGAGCAAAAATACCGGTTCTTCATTTAACAGATGCGGGTACAGCTCAAAAAAACAGCCTTTTAACCTGTCAAAATCCTTAGTCTCGAAGTTCGTCAACCGCTCATCCTCAAAATCGATATATAAAGAGCGATCTCTGTTTTTCAGGAAAATATCGTACAACACGAAGGTCTTGCCTGATCTTCTAACCCCGTGTAAAATAACTACTTTTTTAAGTTTTTCCGCAAAGACAAGCCCCCTTCGCGGCACGAGCATCTCTTCCGCCTTCAATATATAATCGCGATTTTCCTGAATTATCTCTTTTAATGCCGTATTGGATATCATAATATACATCCTTCTTTAAAGGATGATAATACGTATTTATATCCTTAATGCAAGGATAAAAAACAAGAGCGTATTATGTAGCATGTAGGGCGTGTTGAAAAATGCAAAAATTCAAAAAGTGTCATTCTGAGTGAAGCGAAGAATCTTGTTATTTCGAACACTTAAGATCCTTCACGGAGTTTACCCTCGAGCAACGCGAAGGGTTCAGGATGACAACAATAAGGTGTTTTTCAACAGACCCATGTACTATGTAGTCAAAGATTTGATGATTTGCCCTTCCCCATGCTTGCAGGGGGAAGGTGCCCGTAGGGCGGAAGGGGGCAAGCTTTTTACCACATTCCACAAACGATTTTTGCTTTTTTAGCTTTTGGCACTCCTTTTCAATCTATTATAATGAAAATTGAATGTCGGCAGATAATCAAAATATTCCTTTATCGCAAGAAGTCGGAATTTTTTTGCAAGGTTCGCCTTACGTTCAAAGAGGAGTTTTCCATCTTTTGCTATCTGATATTTTAATAAAGTCCCTGCAGTATTGATTATGACGATATCGACATCATTTTTAAGCAATTTGCTCAAACGATCTGAAAGCTTGGTCTTAAGCGAAACTCTTTGCGATGCTGTGAGGTTCTTGCTGAGCATGATCCCAATATCGAAGTCGCTCGATTCTCTCGCCACACCTTTCGCCTGAGAGCCAAAGAGAAAGGCCAGAACGACATAAGGAGCTGTCACAAAATAACTTGAGGTTCTTTGATAATCTGATATAATCAGGGGAATGATTCTATGGGATGGAAAATTAAAAGAAAAACTGTCAATTTTGCTGCCCTCTCTTAACGAGAAGCAAAAAAGACTGCTCGT
>JBDRGF010000007.1:0-2074 GCA_043818055.1 Pseudomonadota bacterium
CGTAACTATTCAGACCTGTCCTAAATATCCTATGAAATATTGAGTTTTATTGCAGAAATTGAATTCCTTTTTTTTATTCTGCTATATTCGGAATAAATGGTTTTCCACTTAATGCATCCTGAATAGCATCGATGACTGAAAGCTTATTCTTTTTCACAGTAGAAATGTAACCCCTGATGCGGCAGAACGAATCAGCCCCCTGAGTACTTCGAAACGTCCCGGAGATCTTCTGTTGCACTTTCATCATTCTGACATCTCTTTCGGCTTGATTATTCTCAAATGGAACATCAAAGTCATGAATAAACCTTAGAATATCGTTCTTATACCCTATAAACCGATCAAGAAGATTTTTTGGCTTACTCTGTCTCTTTTTTCCACGTTTTTTTTGATGACCGTGAGGTATAATGGGGGGTGGATTTTCTTCAATTCCAATTTTGGTTATCTCATCATACATATTTTCAAATTGAATAATTTGGTCTGGTTCTAAACAGTCTGATGTTGTTCGTGTTTCATCCACACAGTTCTTAGCATCAAGAAGCAGAGCTTTCATATCATTTGACCACGGTTGGTCATAATTATCGTAGATACCCGTTAACTCTCTCGATAGATGAGAATTACAAAGCGCATGTTTACATCCATATTTAAAATAAGATCCCCAAAAATCGTGCACAGCAGTACCACTAAAACCGGGTAGAATCTCCATATCATCCATGGCTTCAGAACCTCTTTTTGTATGAGCCATGTAATATGTCATTTGACCCGTGCTAGCTACATGAAGCCAGTAGCGTTGCCCATTTATTCTCATCCCCGTTTCATCAAAATGTACAACGGGAGATTGGCTCAACAATTTCTTAACTTCATTTTCAAAAGGTTCCAGTTTCTCAAAACAGATGTTTTCTGCCCTAATCAGGGTAGCTGGGCTTATCAAGCATCCACAAACATCAGATAATAACTCACAGCAGCGGCCATAGGGGATAAGTTGGTAATCATGTAAATAAACCGCCATGCTGGTTAAGCGAGGACCGTACTGAACGAAATATTTGACATCTTCAGGAAAATCAGCTGTGTTGATGCAACCACAAGTACATATCTTTACTTCAGCACGGTGTTCTTCAACTCTGATACTGACCGGCGGTATATCAAAAACTTGTCTGATTTCATAGTCTTTGATTTTTATGTCGCCTTGATCTTTACCGCAATTTTTACATTTATCTACTTTGTGGATTTTAGTTTCATCAGGATTGTCGACCATTGTTAGTGTGGTTCCAATATGACCTGCTTGGCCACCTGCTTTCTTGCCACTTTTTATTCGTTGACTTTTCGGCTTGGGTTTTTCATGAACAAAATTATCTGTTGAAGGAGGTTTACTGCTATTTCGGCTGTTTTTGTTTAGTCTCTCCTCCAAAGATTTGACACGTTCTTCGAGCTCACTTATTCTCATAGCTTGCTGATCTATGATTTTTTGATATTCAGCAATAATATTATTTATGAGAGTGATTACTGCCTCAGGACCTGCTTCATAGACTGCCAAAATATCTTCACGTTTAATATCCAATTTCACCATCGAATCTCCATATTAACTTAATAATCCTGTAATAATGTCATAGTATATTGATTTTTCGGAAAATAGATTCCAAAGCTGCTGTTTTTGAATATTTTTGCCAATATTGACCGGCTAACAGAAAAAAGTGGTGTCTGAATAGTTACACAACGAGTTTAAAAACCCCCCGCTCCTCCGGAGAGGCCGCATCTAAGAAAAAATCATACGCATTTTTTAGTTATGGACTCTGAGACCGCCAAAATTTTGGGTTTGCGAGTTTTTAGCTCTTTATCGCTTATGGAAAGTAGGAAGCAGGAAAAATCCATCGTAGGTAGTCCAATACACATAGCTTCGCTAAGCTGAATTCTTTTAAATATAAAGTGTCATATTAGTGTTCATATGTCGGAATATAAAAAACAACATTATGTTCCCAAATTTTATTTGAGACAGTTTTCACATGACGACGAAACGGTTTACATATATAACATATTTCATAAAAAAGCATTTAGGATGAAGATTAAAAATATATGTCAG
>JBDRGF010000008.1:0-24398 GCA_043818055.1 Pseudomonadota bacterium
GTGAAACTTCCATAATTCGCTCTCCAGTATGACTGATCCTTGAGAGCAAGCGTGATATCATCGATCCTCACATTCACATCGCTGATGCACTTTTCATATCTCGCCTTCATCATGCCGTTTAACTCGGATGGGGATATGTCAGCCTTAGCGGCCAGTTTGTCGTAGAGATCTCTGTATTCCGGCACCATTGCTTCGACCTGCGTGAAATCGACCGTAAGTTTTGCAGCATTTCCAAAGAGGGCATCCCAGTCTGAAAACTGTGAGCCGTTCAACTTGCTCTCCTCATCCTCAACCGCGAACTGCTTGAGCCATCTGTCGAGCGCGGTCTCAGTAGAAGGTGCGGGGACAGAGCTTGCCTTAGAAGCCTCATCCTGCTTCACATCCTGTGCCTTTTGGGCATCGGAAGCAGAGGAGGCATCCTTCTCGCTCTTGATCGATTTGAATAATGTTTTTGGGTTTACCTTCATTATATATATCTCCAAAAGTTATCGCATACATACGTTGCAAGCTTTAGGCCAACTTTTAACCTTTTTTAAACCCCTTAACCCCCTGAAATTGCTTATTTTATTGTACAAGATGGATCAATTACCTTTGACTAATAGGGGGGCTCTGTCACCAGATTAATTGCCTGCACCCTCCGTTTTCCTCTCCTCGGCCTGAACCTCCATCTCCTTCTTATAATTTCTATAGTAGTATCGAGCCAGATCGACGTGATTTTTGGCATCGATAAGCCTTTTTTCGACCACATCTATGAGCTGGTAATGGATTTGTCTCTCCTGTGCCGTCATAAACCCCCGTTTTAGAGCGTCGTACGCATCGACCTTCATCTTCTCTAACGTCTCTTTGATGGCATAATAGCGCTGAAGCGTTGCCAGCGAGTTTTCTGCCTTTGCAGATGCGTCTAGATCCATAAATTCAGGCACCTCAGGGATCCCCTTAACAAGGTCATTGAGCGAAATATCCTGTTTGGGGAAGAGGGCGTCTATATCCTGTTGAATGGCATTTTTTGGGCCGCCATATTTGAGATTATCCCATGGTGTGAAGTCGATAGGGTCTTGTCTCAGCTGTTCAACCTCTTCCTGGGGGATTGGCGCCTCACTTGTGAGATCCACCGTTTGTGCCTTTGGCTTATTCCCATTCTCCAAAAGCTTCAATAAATCCGCGGGCTTATTTGCTATTTTGCTACTTGAACTCATGGATATACTCCTTATATTTTATCAATCCGTGCAGTTCTAATGCAATTCATAAGCCAAAAAGGCAGTGAAGCGTCCACCCGTGAAGCGTGAAGCGCGAGGAAATTATATTAGTACCTCCGACCGAGGCTTCACGAATTTCATGCTACATGCGCAGTTACCTTAACATCTCGCAGAATTTACTTGAAAAAAATACTAAAGTAGTATATAAGCGCGGCCTTATGAAAAAAGAGAAAAAAAATATAGCTTTTGTAATGGATCTCGACGGCACGGTTGTAAATCCCGGAACGGCGATTCCGAGATGCATCAACTATGCTTTGCAAAAACAAGGGGTTAAATCCGTTCCCATCGAACGACTCAAGCGCTACATCGGTCACGATCTCACCTTCATCTTTTCCGAAGTTACAGGCAGGAAGGATAAGAAATTTTTAAAGGCATGCATTGACGCTTATCAGAGTCGATTTTTGAAAGATGGCATCGCTGAACACAGGCTCTATCCGGGAATAGTTGGCCTTCTCGAAGCAGCTTCAGAGAAGGGCGACCTCTACATACTCTCCATCAAACCCAAGGCCTCCTGCGAGATGGTCCTCGAAAACTTAGGCATCGTCAAGCATTTCGCGAAGATCTATGGTGGCGACACCAAGGGGTGCAAGGGTAACAAAGCGGAGATCCTTAAAAATCTGGCGAAGACAGAAAAATTAACCCAGATCATCGTCGTCGGTGACAGGGCGATGGATGTTGAAGCCGCGAACAAATGCAAATTCCGTTCAATTGGCGTCACATATGGTTATGGCACAAAGAACGAACTAATGAATGCCGGCGCCTCATTTGTAGCAGAGACCGTCGGAGAACTCAGGCAATGTCTCCTAAATTCGTAAACGACAATAAAAATTTGATTAAACTCATACGGCGCTTCGAAGAACTTGGAAGCGCCGTTGTTGCATTTTCAGGGGGGGTGGACTCAGCTCTGTTGGTTGCTGCGTCGCATCTGGTTCTTGGAAATGAAAAGATGGTCGCTATCACTGTCGATTCCCACTCTTTGCCCGATGACGACAGGAAGAGGGTCGCACGTTTCTGTAGCGATCTTTCAATTCCACATGAATTTGTAGCTGGAACTGAATTTGAAGATGAAAAATTCTTATCCAACTCCTCCGACAGATGTTATTTTTGCAAAAAACATCTCTATTCTCTTCTGATGAATGTCGCAGAGAGATACAATTTCAAATATGTCGTGGAAGGCACAAACAGTTCCGATATGACAGGCCATAGGCCAGGAGCAAAAGCCGCATTTGAGTTTGAGAGAGTTGTCCAGCCGCTGAAAGAACTCGGCCTCGATAAGGCAGAGGTGAGAAAACTTGCCAAAGCACTGAACCTCAAAGAGGCCGATAAACCTGCGACAGCCTGCCTCTCTTCGAGAATTCCATTCGGCACCAAAATTTCGCATGAGAGATTGTTGCTTGTTGATAAGGCTGAGAGTTATTTGAAACAACTGGGTATCAAAAAAGTGAGGGTGCGTGATCATGATAAGATAGCGAGGATAGAGGTTGACGATGAGAGCTTTGCGATAGTATTGAACCAAAGGGAAGAGATCCTCAAAATGCTTGCAGCCCTCGGATGGCATCATATCACCCTCGACCTCGGGGGCTACTCACCCGCAATACCTCATAAGGAATAAAAGATGATGAACAAATCTGAGATAATCGAGCTCCTCAAGAGCATTGAAGAGGGACGCCTCTCATCAGAGGCGGGTTTCGATGCCATCGCTCATCTCCCTTTTAAAAATATCGAATGTGCGAAGCTCGATAGTCATCGGCCTCTAAGAAACGGATTCTCAGAGACCCTCTTTTGCCAGGGCAAGGATATTCAGGATATCCTCAATATAGTGAAGAGAGTGTTTGACGATGGTAATAACCTTTTGGCAACAAGAGCTATGAGTGAAGTAGCATCAAGAGTGATCGAAAATTTTCCATTGGCCAGTTACGATGAGAGGTCTATGACTCTCAAGCTCGTGCAGAAAAGGATCGAACCTGTTCAGGGAAACCTCGCTGTAGTATCCGCAGGCACCGCTGACCAAAAGGTTGCCGATGAGGCTTATGAGACCGCCGCGTTTTTTGGTGCCAGCGCGAAGAAATTTTACGATGTGGGGATCGCCGGACTTCCACGACTTCTTTCATGCGTGACCGAATTGAAGGAGCAAGATGTCGTGATCGTCATAGCTGGAATGGAGGGTGCACTTCCATCTGTATTGGGAGGTCTCATCTCAAAACCGATCATCGCAGTACCGACGAGTGTCGGCTATGGAACTCATCTAAACGGCATCACACCGTTGTTTGCGATGTTATCGAGTTGCGCTGAAGGGATCACAGTTGTGAATATCGACAACGGTTTTGGAGCAGCTTGTGCCGCATTGAGAATCTTGAGAAATGTCCAAAAAAATTTCTGACACATCAATAATGAACATTTTTAATTTTTCCTTACTTTTTTTTCAAAAAAAAATTGTTTTTTTTGAAGTTCGGTTTTGAACTCACTTTAAAATATTGATTACTTGCAAAAGCCCGTAGAATCAACATGTCCGATTTTCTATTTTATTTTTCTAAAAAAAACATCATAAATAAAATGGAGTTAGCTCATTCAATATGCAAAAAAAGTTTGACGCTATTTTTAGTATTGTTTATAATGCGACAAGTCAGTAAAAGAGAGTTTAATTTAACAAGTTTTTTAACGAAGGAGGGGGAAAAATGAAGAAGAGAAAAGCAGCGAAAAAGACAACGAAGAAAAAAGCAACAAAGAAGAAAGCAACAAAGAAGAAAGTAACAAAGAAAAAAGCAACAAAGAAGAAAAAAGCAACAAAGAAGAAAAGGTAGTTGAAACGATTTTGTTTGCTCAGGCCTCGAGCCTGGGAAAAGATCCCCTACTCACAAAGTAGGGGATTTTTTTATTGTAGAGAATATTCAATTGTGTTAGGAGCACCTCATCTTTGTAGGGGCGGCTCGTGAACCGCCTAAAGTAATTGCATCATTTATATAAGGGGGTGAACGATGTCCGATACTGTACCGACAAAAATATTTCTAACGAAGGGCGTGGGAAGGCATAAGGAGAAGCTTCAGAGCTTTGAGATGGCGCTTCGCCAGGCTAGGATAGCTCAATACAATCTGGTAAGGGTCTCAAGTATTTTTCCTCCATTTTGTAAAATTATTCCAAGAAACTTAGGCAATTCAAGACTTAACCCCGGCCAGATAGTCCACTGCGTAATGTCGGACATCTCAACTGATGAACCACATCGACTTGTAGCAGCATCTGTCGGCATAGCTATTCCCAAAAATGCAAGTCAGCACGGATATCTTTCAGAACACCATTCATATGGTCAGAACGAGAGACATGCGGGAGATTATGCTGAAGATCTCGCGGCTGAGATGTTGGCAACGATCCTGGGCGTTCAATTCGACCCCGACAAATCATGGAACGAGAGAAAGGGAACATGGACGATTTCAGGAGAGATCGTTCGCACGGCTAACATAACACAATCCGCGGTTGGCGACAGGCGTGGATGGTGGACGACTGTTATCGCCGGAGCAATCCTGGTACCATGACCGACTCATCCCAAAATGAAATATTCCTGGGCGCAGATGCTCAGGATGTTGGCATCGAAAACTCAAAAGTAGCAATCTTGTCAGCCCCATTCGAAGCGACTGTCAGCTACGGTTCAGGCACATCCAAAGGCCCCCGATCTATAATAGAAGCCTCCTCACAGGTTGAACTATATGATGAAGAGCTCGATCTCGAACCATATAGGGTCGGCATCTATACGCATCCAACAATTGACTTCGACGGTTTGTCAGTCGAGGCCTCACTTGAAAGGATAGGAAACTCAGTTTCTGAACTCATCAAATCGGGTAAAAAGGTCTTGATGCTTGGGGGCGAGCACAGCGTGACTGCCCCCAGCGTGAAAGCTCATCACGAGGTTCACCCTGAATTCACCGTTCTGCAATTCGACGCGCATGCCGATCTGAAGGAGGAATATCAGGGCAGCCCTCATTCACACGCCAGCGTAATGGCGAGGGTTAGGGAGATGGTCCCTGCGGTTCAGGTTGGAATGCGAAGCCTGAATGCCGACGAGGCCAGGATCATCAAAGCAAAAGAGTATCCTCTCTTCTATGCTTATGCGATCAGGAAGAACAAAAACTGGATTCAGGATGTGATAAAGAGCATCAGGACGAAAAAGGTCTATGTGACCCTTGATATCGATGTCTTTTCATCATCTATCATGCCCGCGACAGGGACACCAGAACCGGGAGGACTCGACTGGTATGAAGTGACAGCCCTTCTAAAAGAGGTTGGGGAAAAATTCGATGTAATAGGCGCTGACCTTGTCGAACTGGCTCCCATCGACGGGTTAATCGCAACCGATTTTCTCGCAGCAAAGCTCGCATACAAGATGATTGGATATTTCTGGGCAACAAACTCCAAATGACAAATTTATGGAACAGGTCAATGTTTCGTGGTAGGAAGTAGGGGCTATTTACGAAGAAGTCCATGTTTTAATGTTTTTGTAGGGGTAGGCCCCTGTGCCTGCCCTTATAAGAGGGCAACCACGGGGGGTTGCCCCTACATTTCAGTTAGAAAATGCCTGCGCAGGGATTACAGTAGTAGGAGTCAGCATGACAAAAAAAATTCTTAAAGTCCTTCTCATCGCGTTGATCCTTCTGATGCCAAAATCGATTTTTGCCTCTCAAAGTCTTGAGAAGAATGTTATCGAATATCGTCTTTCGAACGGAATGCTCTGGCTTCTCATTCCAGAGAGGGAATCGCCCACTTTTTTTGGAGCGATCGCTGTTAGGACAGGTGGCATTGATGAAAAAGATGGCAAGACCGGCATCGCACATATGTTTGAACACATGGCATTCAAGGGATCCGAGAGGCTGGGAACAACTGACTTTAAGAAGGAAAAACCGATCCTCGAGAAGATATTCAGGGTATCCGAGGAGATGACTGAAGAGATACTCAAAAGCAAGCCGGATCAGAAAATGATAAAGGAATTAAAACAAAAGTTGGCTAATCTGGAGACTCAGGCCAAAAAACTTCAGAAGCCAAACGATGTCTTCAAAACTCTCCAGAGAAACGGAGCTCAGGATCTCAACGCCTATACGACAAAGGACATGACGCTCTTTCATACAAGTCTTCCCAAAGACCGCATCGAGCTCTTCGGCGATGTCTTTTCCCAGATGGTGTTTCATCCGGTCTTCAGGGATTTCTACACCGAGCGCAGCGTGGTGAGCACCGAGAGGTCATCCCGTGTCGAGAACAACCCTTCAGGCCTCATTTACGATAAGCTTCTCAATATAGCGTTTGCAAATGGACCTTACAGTTTTTCGACTATCGGCCTCAAGAATGATATTGATCGACTGACAGTGAAGGATGCAAAAGAGTTTTTTTCGACATACTATATTCCAATCAATATGGTCGGTGTAATAGTCGGTGATATCGATATCGGCAGGACAAAGAGGATGTTGAACCTCTATTTTGGGAGCAGGCCTAAGGGCAAAAAACCGCCCAAGCCAGGTCAATCAGAGCCGATGGGTGATAAATCTCTCACGATCGAATCCTTCGCATCTCCTGCTATGATTCTGGCATATCATAAGCCAACATATCCAAGCTCGGATGCAACGACCTTCGATGTGCTTGCGTATCTTCTGTGTGACGAGGATGTCGGCTATCTCGAAAAATCTCTCATCAAGGAGAAGAAGATCGCATCATATATATACTGCTCAGATAGCTACCCGGGACTCAGACAACAAAATCTCTTCTTGATCTATGCCCAGCCACGGGATGGAATCTCTTTGAAGCGCCTTGAGGCTTCTATCAAGAAAGAGATCGAGATTGGCAGATCAAAGGAGATCACGAGAGAGGATCTCAAAAGGATTCAGAACCGGATCAACCTTGGTTACTATCTGGCTATGTCAGACAACACAGGTTTGGCTCAGGTCTTAGTGAACAGTCAGGTTTTAAAAGGCTCCTGGAAGGACGCATTTCAATATCCCAAAGAGATTGCAAGGGTGACTCCAGATCAGATAAGCTCGCTCTATCCGAAATATATTACAAAGGAGAACAGTGTGGTCATCTATCGGAATAAAGGCTCAAAGAGGAGAGGCGGATGAAAAAAATAATTCCTCATTCTTCTGTTTTTGAAATAGACGCTGAATCTAAATGTAGGGGCAACCCCCCGTGGTTGCCCTTTTGCGGGCGGCCACAGGGGGCCGCCCCTACACAAATTCGATGTCACTTCCCGAAAACTGTGGCATTATTTATCCCTCTCATAATTTTAATCACTACACTTTTATGTTCGCAGGTGGGATTTACGAAGGAGGAACTATCTATACCAAAGGTGAGCCCTCCGAAGGTCAAAGAGGATATGCTCCCAAATGGCATAAAACTCTTTTTTCTGGAGGATAAGTCTCTTCCGATAGTCAATCTGACCACTTATATAAAAGTCGGTTCTATCTACGACAATCCAAAGAAGAGGGGGGTGGCCTTCATCACCGGGATGAACCTGATATCCGGCGGAAATGAAAGCTTCGATCCTGAAGCTATTTCAAGGGAGCTGAAAAATCTCGGGGCCGAATATCAAACTTCGATCGGCAACGAGTATGGCGACGCTTCAATATCAATTCTATCCAAAAATGCTTTTGTCGGGCTGAAGATCTTTTTCGACGCGCTCTTAAACCCACGCTTTGATGAAAAGGAGTTCAAGCTCTCCAAAAGCCTTACGATAGAGCAGATTAAAAGGGATGAGGAGCTTCCCAAAAGCATTGTGAGCAAGAACTTTATCATAGAGACATATGGGAAGGATTCTCCCTGGGCAAATTTTCCAACAGTCCGAGAGATCAGAAAAATTAAAAGAAAGGATGTTGTAGCCTTTCACAAAAACTACATCGGACCTTCAAATATGATCATAGCCATTTCCGGTGATATCAAGAGGGATGAAATAATAAAGCTATTGAACGACTATCCTAAAGTAGAACTTCAATCGCTACCAACTATTGAAAAAGTTAAACCTGAATTTCAAAAGAGATCAAAATATATCAAAAAGGATGTGACGAATACATTCTTCCAACTGGGACATTTGGGCGTTGACCGTCACAACCCTGACAAATATGCATTGGAAGTTTTAA
Organism: Pseudomonadota bacterium; assembly: GCA_043818055.1. GTDB lineage: Bacteria > UBA10199 > UBA10199 > 2-02-FULL-44-16 > JBDRGF01 > JBDRGF01. The sequence goes on from JBDRGF010000008.1 coordinate 8,363, forward strand.
ATTACATCCTGGGAGGTGGCGGTTTTGAAAGCCGTCTTTTAAGCGATATTCGTTCCGAAAGAGGACTCGTATATAGCGTTTACAGCTATTTCACATATTATAAGGATTTAGGATATTTTTCAGTAGTCGGCGAGACTGGAAAAAAAAATGAGGAGGAGGTTTTGACGCTTGTCAAAAAACACCTTGAGGATTTAATCGAGGGCAAAATTTCAAAGGATGATGTGCTGAGGGCTAAAAGAGCCTTATTATTCAATCAGTTATACTGGGTTGAGAACTCATTCAGCGCAGTCGATCTGATGGCCAGATTAGATCTATTGGAATTTCCCAAAGATTACTGGAAAACTTATCAAAAAAATGTTTTGAGTATTACTTTAAAAGATGTAAAAGACGTTGCAAAAGAATACCTTAGACCTGATAACTTAATCACTGTAACAGCGGGACCCGAGAAGTAACATTGGATTTGTGTAAGAGACTGTCCGAAAATGTATTAATGTAGGGGTTGGCCCCTGTGCCGACCCGTTAAGACCAGGGCAGCAACAGGGGGCTGCCCCTACAAAAAGCAAAACATGATGTTTTCGAACAGCATCGCAAAGTACTGAGTCATTACGGAGAATAGTGAATGATAAAGGAGAAGATCAAATCGAGCATCAACAAGAGGCTCATTCAACTGCAGAAGGAGAAGGTGCTCGCATTTGAGAAATTGCCCGATTTTGAGCTCAGTCCACCTAATTTGGAAGCGCACGGCGATTTGAGCACTAATGTCGCACTGATGCTCGCATCATCCTTAAAGCTTCCTCCCAGAAGGGTCGCGGATCTCATCGTAAGTGAGATTGCCAAGGATCTTGAGAATATCGTAACTAAAGTTGAGATAGCAGGTCCCGGATTTATCAATTTTACAATCTCCCCTCATTATTATTTCAAAGAGCTGGAAAATATCTTCAAGGCGGGAAAAAAATTCGGAAGATCGGATCAGGGAAAGGGAAAACTGGCTAATGTAGAATTCGTCAGCGCTAATCCCACAGGCCCTCTTCATATAGGACATGGCCGTGGCGCGGTATTTGGCGACGTGGTGGCGTGCATCCTCTCCGAAGTGGGATACAAGGTGCATCGGGAGTATTACATCAACGACGCCGGCAACCAGATGGCTACCTTGGGTCGCTCTGTCTTATTGCGAATGAAGGAGATGGATGGTGAGAAGGTCGATTTCCCATCGGATTGCTATCAGGGCAACTACATCCGCGACATAGCGAAAGAGATCAAAGGAAAGTATGAAAAAAAGATAAATAAACTAGAAGAATCAAAACTCATAGAATTTTGCACAAAATATGCCGCCGATCTCATCCTCGAGGGAATAAAAACAGACCTCGACAGGTTGGGAATCAGGTTCGACAAATATTTCTCTGAAAGGGACCTATATGAGAGGGATGAGGTGAATGCCTCTCTGAAATTCATGCGAAAAAAGGGACTTGTTTACGACAAGGATGAAGCTGTCTGGTTCAAGTCGACCGATTACGGCGATGACAAGGACAGGGTGCTGATCAAAAAAGATGGTTCATTCACCTATTTTGCTTCGGACATCGCCTATCATAAGGATAAGTTTGGGCGGGGATATTCAAAGGTGATAGATATCTGGGGAGCGGATCACGCAGGGTACGTAACAAGGACTAAAGCAAGCGTCTCGGCGCTGGGACACGATGAAAAGGATTTCAACGTCATACTCATCCAGCTCGTGAACCTGATCAGGAAGGGTGAGCTCGTCTCTATGTCGACGAGATCTGCAACCTACGAAGAGCTTGGTGCTGTCCTCGATGAGGTTGGGTCAGACGCGTGCAGATATTTCTTCCTCATGAGATCACACAATGCAAAACTCGATTTCGACATGGAGCTCGCCAAGCGCCAGGCGCCTGACAACCCGGTTTATTATATTCAATACGCGCATGCCAGAATTTGCAGCGTCTTTTCTAAGGCTCTGGAAAAAGGTGTTGAGCTTAAATCTAAAAAGGTGGATATAACCAGACTGGATCTGCCGGAAGAACTCAGACTGGCGAAATTTTTGCTCGAGTATCCATCTGTCATTGAGAGTGCAGCCAGAGAGCTTGAACCTCATCATCTGACATTTTATCTCTATGAACTCGCGCAAAACTTCCAGGGATACTATAGCAAGGGAAAAGATGACCCCCGATACAGAATCCTACAGGAGGACCCGGATATTACGAATGCCAAGTTGTATCTCTTGAAAAATATTCAAATTGTGATATTAAATGGACTTACACTCTTGGGTATTAGTGCCCCTCAAAGAATGTCAAAGGATGAGGAAGTCGCCTGATGACTAACGAATTTCGCGAAGACACAAGGATCGAAGCGGACGACAAGTTTTTCTGTCGTTTTACGTTTGGGCAGTTCTTCGCGCTTTTGATCTTCGAGGCCTTCATACTCTTTTTCATCTTCTATCTCGGCGCGCGCTACGGAAGAACTTTTTTAGGAATGGATGTGGCCAGACAGGCTGCCGAAACCTCGCAGGCCAGGGTGCTTTCTACAGAGGACCCTGAGGTTAGAAAGCTTGCTGACGAGCTGATGAAAAAGTCCGGGAAGCCGGTACAGCTCAAAGAGCGGATAGCCGAGATGCTAAAGGATACAAAGCTTGAGGATGATCCCCCCTCTATCAGGGTAAAAACTTCACCGATGCCGCAACCTCATACGGAAGCTCCAACAGAGGTCGAAAGGAATCCGACATCAGATGATGATATCAGACCCGTCACAACTATATCGAAGAGAGGATCTTCAGACCAAAGCACTACCTCTACAAATAAAAATGATGTGATCAGAATCAAGACCCCTTCACAGTCGAGATATTCGATACAGATCGGATCATATCCCAAAATGTCGGAGGCCTCTGACATGGTGCAAACATTGAAGGGTAAGGGATATCCGGCCTATATGATGATAGCCGATATCCCGGACAGAGGTCGTTGGTACAGGGTACGCGTAGGTGCGTTTGGAACACACGACGAAGCCGACAATTTTCTCGCCAATCTAAAGCGAAACGAAAAAGTCGAAGCCCTCATCGTTCTGAATGAAAACTGAAAGGAAAAGGCTCCAAGTGCTTAAGTTTTCATGTTTTATTACTTAAACACTTCTACACTCAAACACTTAAACACTTTTTTTATGCAATCTAAAATCAGAAATTTTTGTATAATCGCCCATATCGATCATGGAAAATCGACGATCGCTGACCGGATTTTGCAGATCACAGGGGCGGTTCCGGATCGCGAGATGAAAGAGCAGATACTCGATTCCCTCGATCTCGAACGCGAGAGAGGCATCACTATCAAATCGCAGGCGGTCACGCTCAACTATAAATATAAAGATGGAGAGTTGTACCACTTAAACCTCATAGATACCCCCGGACACGTCGATTTTCACTATGAGGTCTCGAGGTCTCTTGAGGCCTGCGAAGGGGCGCTACTCATCATCGACGCCGCACAGGGAGTTCAGGCGCAGACGATGGCCAACGCCATTCTTGCGATGTCAGCAGGTTTAACAATCATACCTGTGATCAATAAGATCGATCTTCCAAATGCTGACATCTCCGGCGTAAAGGAGCAGTGCGAGGCAATGCTTACGATCCCGGCAGACAATGCAATCTGTGTGAGCGGAAAGACGGGTGCCGGTATCCACGAGCTTCTGGATGCGATTATAGAACAGATTCCGCCTCCACCCGGAAACTCCGAAAAACCTTTGCGAGCTCTGATCTTCGACAGCTGGTTTGATAACTATCAGGGAGTGACTGTACTCCTGAAAGTCGTCGAGGGAAAAATTTCTTTCGGAGATCAAATACAATGCATGAACACAGGAAGTATCCATGAGGTGACGAGACTCGGAATCTTCACGCCAAAACCCCTGGATGTCCCCACGATAGAGACGGGCAACGTCTGTTTTGTTGCAGCAGCTATCAAGGACCTCAAAGATGCGAAGGTAGGAGACACTGTAACCCATCTCAACAACAAAGCCCATAAGCCGCTTCCCGGTTTCAAGGTTGTAAAACCGATGGTATTCGCGGGATTTTATCCCATAGACTCGGCAAAATATGGCGAGCTTCGTGACGCGCTTGAAAAGTTGCAGCTCAATGACGCATCCCTGACATTCGACCCTGAGAATTCGATGGCGCTTGGTTTTGGTTTCAGGTGCGGATTTCTGGGATCGCTTCATATGGAGATTATTCAGGAGAGGTTAGAGAGGGAATTTGGAGTCGATCTCATAACAACAGCACCGAATGTCGTCTATCATGTATTGAACACAACAGGCGCCCTGATTGAGGTTCATTCGCCGGCAGATCTGCCGCCAACTGAAGAAATAGAAGAGATCAGAGAGCCGTATGCGCTCGTAACGATACATCTTCCGCAGGAACATCTCGGCAAGATCCTGACACTCTGTCAGGAGAGACGAGGCGAGCAGAAGAAGATGGAATTTTTCGCCATGAACAAAGTTATGTTGGAATACTATCTGCCGCTGGCCGAGATGATTTTCGATTTTCATTCACAGCTCAAAAGCCTCTCTAAGGGTTACGCTTCGCTAGATTACGAGATAAAGAGCTACAAAAAGGCTGATCTGGTGAAACTCAATGTGCTCTTAAACGGCGATCCGGTCGATGCGCTTTCGATGATCGTACCGAAGGATAATGCTTACTATCTCGGAAAAGATCTGGTCGAGAAGATCAGAAAAGTTGTTCCCAGACAGATGTATGACGTCGCGATTCAGGCGGCTGTCGGAAACCGTATCATCTCAAGAGAAACAGTCAAGGCGCTGAGAAAAGATGTTACAGCGAAATGCTATGGCGGCGACATCAGTAGAAAGAGAAAACTCCTGGAGAAGCAAAAAGAGGGTAAGAAGAGGATGAAGAGGGTGGGAAAAGTCGATATCCCACAGGAGGCATTTTTATCATTGTTGAAAGTGAAATGAAAATAAAAGCGCATGTAGCATGTGGCATGTAGTATGTAGGCAAAGAATCAATAACTTGCCCTTCCCCCTGAATGGGGGAAGGTGCCCGTAGGGCGGATGGGGGTGAGTTTTTCACTACATGCTACATGCCACATACGGTTATTTTAACGGAAGGGAGAATGTGATGGAGGAGATAAAAAGTACAGAGGGTAGCGCTGAGGTAAAAAAAGAGACATCTATTGATCAGATATTCACAGATGTGGCTTCAAAGAAGAAGAAGGGGAAGACCCGGGAATTTATAGAGGGGGTTCTTTTGGCCCTTTTGATCGCTGGATTTCTAAGGTCATTTGTATTTGAAGCCTACAAGATTCCTTCAGCATCGATGACTCCCACACTCCTTCCCGGCGATCATATCTTTGTAAATAAATTCATCTACGGTCCGAGAATTCCATTCACCAAGATCCGCCTCTTTGATTACAAAAAGCCCAAACGGGGAGAGGTGATGGTCTTCATGTATCCGGAGGATGAGAGCATTAACTTTATTAAGAGGGTGATCGGCCTGCCGGGCGACAAAGTTGTAGTGGATGACACCAATCTCTACATAAATGGAGAGCTCATCCCACACGAATTCCTCGATGTAGCTCCATCAGAGATAGAATCAGAATATAACAAGATCCTTCTGACCAACAATGAAGAATTCCATAAATTTGACATCCTTCCCGGATGGGATGAAGATGATTATTACCTCGAAAAACTGGACGATATTAACCACATCACCCACTACAGACGTTTTTCCATAAGGGGAAAAAAAGAATTTGAAGTTCCTGAAGGTCACTATTTTGTCATGGGCGACAACCGCGATGATTCGAGGGATAGCCGCGAGTGGGGTTTTGTTCCCGAAGAGAATGTCAAAGGCAGGGCGATGTTCATCTGGTTTCCCCTCGACAAATACTTCGGTGGGGTCAGATGGCACGATTTTGGCAAATGGATCAAATAGTTCGTGAAGCGTCCACCCGTGAAGCGTGAAGCGCGGGGAAATTACATTAATTTTTCCCTCTATGCCCTTCCCCCTGAATGGGGGAAGGTGCCCGTAGGGCGGATGGGGGTGAGTTTTTTACTACATACCACATGCTACATGCTCAAAATCTGTTTTTCTTGTTCTCGGTGTCATTCCCTTGATAAACTGATACAATTCCTCGCGCTTCACGCTTCACGGGTGGACGCTTCACGAATTTCATCCTCTCATTCCCCTATAAGATCTTCTGATTTTTTTCAGTTCGACGGTCTTGTCGGTTTTGACAGTCTCTTTTGGTGATTCAGTTTTTTCCAGCTTTTTTAGATCCTTTAAGGTCTCTTTTTCCTTTGTAGGTTCTGCACTGAAATGCGATGCCTGGCGCATCGCCTCGGTTGTTGCAACTACAGAGGCACCAAGCTTTGTAATATCTTCGAGATCCTTGTCTAACCCCTGAACGAGGAGCTTGTCGAAGAGGAGCTCGAGATTGTGCAGGGGGGAGGGATATTTTTCTATGAGCCTAGCGATCAGGGCTTTGGCCTCTTTTTTTATCTCAAGGAGGCCATCCTCTTTTCGATATCTTTTTTTCAATTCGTCGAAGAATTTTTTAAGGTCAGCATCTCCCAGACTCGTCGATGGAACGATCGACGAATCGACGAGGTCCTGAAAACCTTCATCGGTGTATTTCCCTTCGTTGATCTTCATCGCGTCGAAGGGGACCTTGATCTCGCCCTTATATCTATATTGCTCGAGCGTCATAAAAGCGCCATGATCGAGCAAATAGTTTCCATCGGGCGCTTTCCACTGATCGAAGATCTTCACCCACTCATCGATAGAGATGTGCTTCGTATCGACAAATCCCATCAGCCAGAGGGCATTGACCTCATTCAATTTGTAGATGATCTGTTTTCCGTCAGAGGTCTTTGGAATATCCTCCCAAAGGCTTTCCATCATATCGAAATCGAGTAATAGGGGCATGGTTTTCTCCAGTAAACGGGAAAGTTCTTAGATCTGTTTCTGTATAACAGAATTTATTTTAAAACACAAAATGCAAAAGGCGCATGTAGTATGTAGGCAAAGAATCAATAACTTGCCCTTCCCCCTGAATGGGGGAAGGTGGCCTCAATGACATTTCCGCTGTGCTCTGCCCCCTTGAGGGGGGAAGATGCCCGCAGGGCAGAAGGGGGTGAATGCATTTGGCCGGATGGGGGTGAGTTTTTCACCAAATACTACATGCCACATGCGGTTTTTATACTGTTTTCCCGTAATTCGGTATCCCTCTGTCAGCTCGATAGAGCTCATCATGGAATTTTGCAAAATTGAGCTTCGATGCAACCTCCAATTTCTGCCGCTCTTCAATTGTCTTTTTAAGTGGTTCATTAATTTCAGCAAGCTTAGCAACTTCAAGTTCGACATCTGCTGCTAGTTCTGTTGTAGCCTTTACTTCCTTAGCAGCGTCAGTCTGTATGGCTAATTTTTCCATTTCCGTATCGAAGTTCGTCTTATTTATGGCAGTCTGAGTATCGATTTCTTTCTGAGCCAAATTGAACTGAACGTCAGCAACTCTTAAATCCCTCAGACCATTCAATAAGTTGGTTGTTACATTCGTTAGCGCACCAATTCCAAAACCTAAGGATATATCACTCATAATGCCTCCTTTATGCTACGTTTCCGTAATAATAGGGTGATCTTGCACTAAACGACTTGTTGAGTGCTAAGGCTTGTGCCCTCTGTGTCTTGTAATATTCTGTCAGCCTGTGCATTGCGAGCTTGGTATTGTCAGCATGCTTTCCGGCTTCTGTCTTCTTGTCAGCTACATATTTGACCATATCCTTCTGGTATTCTGCGAGCGTTTTTTGTGTTTCCATAGCTTGTGTTGAAAGTTTAAAATTGTTTTCCAATTTTGTCGTTTCAAGATCGAACTTTCTTCCCAGAATTTCGAATCCGTTCCCAATTTTAATTCCTTCCAGTACACCGTTTGTAACGCTGTTGAGCATATCTGCGCCCATGCTCAAGCCTACAATTGTTTTCGTATCCTTCTTATCAACCGGTAAACTTAAATTTAGACCTTTTGCCATAAATTCCTCCTATTTTTTGTTATTATGCTGCTGCGCCATAACTATAATGACGCCTTACCCCTTTGCTCGGATCGATCGCGCTCAGCGCGACCCGGTTTGCCTTTATCTGATTTTTTGTCGCTGTCTTTTTCATAACGGCCAATATCCATGGTGTTCCCGCTGCGCGCCTTGCATCATCTTTATTAGCCTTTGCAACCTTTGTGCTTACTTCTTTTTGTTTATTCGCGATTGCCTGCTGTTTTTGGCTGGCCTCTTCAGCCTGTGATTCAAGCTTTGCGGCCTTCGCATCAGCATCAAGTTTTGAGCCGATTCCTATTGCTGTCGATACTACCAGACCAACTAAGCTTACTATTGCTAAAAACATCTTCTCCTCCTTCAACCTTTCTCATTTTATTACTTTACCCAATTAAAGTATCGGATACGCACCCCCCGGAAGTTTCGTCATTCTATAAATATTTTGATGGGTTAGGGGGTGAAGGCATCAGTGAGGTGGGGAGGGGAATACGTGAAGCGTGAAGCGCAAAAACCCAATAAATAGCCCTTCCCCCTGAATGGGGGAAGGTGGCCGTAGGCCGGATGGGGGTGAGTTTTTCACCACATGCTACATGCGTTTTTTCCCCTTTGACTCTTTCATTCTCTTTTGATACCGACTCAATCCATGTCTGGGGAACAAAATCTCACACCGATGTTGAAGCAATATCTCAAGATCAAGTCTGAACATGAGGACGCGATTCTCATGTTTCGTCTTGGCGACTTTTATGAAATGTTCTTTGATGATGCCAAGTTAGCCGCGGAGATCTTAAGCATAACCTTAACCGCCAGAAACAAGAATGATGCCAATCCGGTTCCACTTTGCGGAGTTCCATATCACTCGGTCGATTCATATATCGCAAAGCTTTTAAATGCAGGAAAGAGGGTGGCGATCTGCGATCAGACTGAAGACCCTGCCCAAGCAAAAGGGATTGTTAAACGAGAGGTTACACGCGTTCTGACACCCGGTGTGATCACAGATGGAGCTATTTTAAGTGCGCCTCATAGCAATTTTATTGCATCGTTGTATTCACCCCCACCCAGCCTCCCCCATCAAGGGGGAGGTGCCAGAAGCGTTGGGCTTTCGTGGGCGGATGTCTCGACAGGGGTGTTTCGATGCGCTCAGTTCGAAACCCTTTCAGAGGCGGTCTCTGAAATCGCTAGAATAGGCGCGAAGGAGCTGATCCTTCCAAAGTCGATCTCTAAAGATGAGAGAAAAGGGATAATCGAGGGGAGCTCAGGGCTTCTCATCACCGATCTCGATGAACGATACTACAATATCGATGTGCTTCGCTCACTCGATGGCGCCTCTCAGGCGATAGAAACAAATCCCCTTTCCGCTAAAGCTGCAGCGGCTATTTATGCCTATGTGAGCGAAAAGCAGTGTGGGAGTCCGATTCAGATTGAACGGTTAGAATCGGTTTCAAAGAGTCAGACGATGCAGCTCGATCAGGCGACTATCCGTAACCTCGAGCTCACGCGAAACCTAAACGATTTTAGCAAGCGCAATACTCTGCTTCAACTTCTCGACAGAACAAAGACGGCGATGGGATGCAGGCTGATGGAGGAGTGGCTGCTCTATCCGCTGACATCGAAGCCGGAAATCGAAAAGAGATTAGACGCGGTTGAGGCATTTTTCAGTTCAATGCAGACCCTGACTCAGGCGACCACGTTATTAAAAAGCCTCTCCGACCTCGAGAGGATATCGAGCCGCCTTCTCATCGGAAACGCAACGCCTCGTGATCTTGGCTCTCTCTCAGATTCTCTCGAAATAATTCCAAAGTTCAAAGAACTTCTCGCGACTCAAAATGGCTGGCTCAAAGAATTGGGAGAAGAGCTGGTACCACTTGAAGCGCTCAAAAACGAGATCTCCGCAAAGGTTGTAGAAGAACCCCCATATCTCATTTCACATGGCGGTGTGATCAGGGATGGTGCCGACTCGCTTTTGGATGAGCTGAGAAGTCTTAGCCGGGGAGGGCGCGATCGAATCGCATCCCTTGAAGAGGTGGAGAAAAAACGAAGCGGCATTTCATCTCTTAAAGTGCGCTACAACAAAGTTTTCGGCTATTATATCGAGGTCACCAACGCCCACAAGGATAAGGTCCCTGTCGACTACATAAGAAAACAGACACTGGTGAATGCGGAGCGCTTCATCACGCCGGAGTTGAAGGAGTGGGAAGAAAAAGTGTTGGGTGCGCAGGAAAAAATTAAGGCAAGAGAAGAGGAGCTATTCTTTGAGCTTCGTGCGACATGCGCGAAACACTCAGCCGACTTGAAAAAGAATGCGATCATCCTTGCTAAGCTCGATGTGCTATCCGCGCTGGTGCAGGTCGCTATCGAGAGGAATTATGTAAAGCCGGTAATTACAGATGGGGATCTCATAAAGATAAAGGATGGCCGACATCCCATAGTCGAGGCGAACAAGAGCTTAGAGCGCTTTGTCCCGAATGACACGCTCCTCGATGACCAGAAGAATCGCCTCCTTCTTATCACAGGGCCGAACATGGCAGGAAAATCGACGCTGATGCGTCAGGTGGCGCTCATCGTCCTCATGGCGCAGATGGGATCGTTTGTCCCGGCAAAGGCCTGTGAAATAGGCCTTACCGATCGCATCTTCACGCGCATCGGCGCCTCGGATGCCCTCTCGAGGGGGGAATCTACTTTCATGGTCGAGATGAGCGAGGCCTCGCAGATACTAAAACAGGCTACATCGAAGAGCCTCATCATCATCGACGAGATCGGACGCGGCACATCGACATTTGACGGACTCTCCATCGCATGGGCTGTGGCTGAACATATCAACAACACGATCAAAGCGAGAACCTTATTTGCAACGCACTATCACGAGCTGACCGAGCTCGCAGTCAATCACCCGGGAGTTGTAAATTACAATATTGCAATCAAAGAGTGGAATAACGAAATCATCTTCTTAAGAAAATTCATCCCCGGTGCAACGCCACACAGCTACGGAATTCAAGTAGCAGCGCTCGCCGGCCTTCCAAAAAGCGTGATCGATAGATCAAAAGAGGTACTCAAAAATCTTGAAGAGGGTGAATTCGATGATACGGGAAGGCCGAGGATCGGACATGGAACCTCCGTCGAAAATGCGATCGACCAGCTCTCACTCTTTACAAAAGCCACACCACATCCTGTCGTCGAAAAACTAAAGAAGATCGAACTAGACATCACCTCCCCGATAGAAGCATTGAATCTTTTGCATCTGTGGAAGAAAGAGGTGTGAAAAAACCGCATGTGCCCTGATTACGTGAAGCGTCGGTCGAAAGAATAATATGATTTCCTCGCGCTTCACGCTTCACGGGTGGACGCTTCACGACTTTTTAATTGAACCCCACCTCTCCATATGTTAAATTGCCTCATTATGAAAAATTACAATTTTAAACGACTTTTGGTCCTCTTTGCATTTTTGGCGACCCTTTTGGCTGTTCAGGCATACGCGGCCACCGATTCCGATTATTCGATGGCCAAACAATGCTATGCTAAGCTGACTCCAAAGAGCCCCAGATCGAACTGGCTCGAGTGCCTCGATCTTTTCGGCCTTATCGCTGCAAACAGTGAAAAAGGAACTACCGCTCAGAACGCTACCTACACAGTCGCACGAATCAGGAAGGAATTATACGAGAAGGATAAGCAGAAGGATGACCTGTTGGAATCGATCGAGTTCTATAACCGCGTGGTGAGGGATTATCCAAAGGGAAACCTCGCCGATGATTCGCTGTTTATGATCGCAAATTTGAGATATGATTACCTGAACGAAAACGAGAAAGCCAAAAATGCCCTGGAAGCCTTGATTAAAAGATATCCAAACGGAGACAGGACAAAGGATGCGAAGGCCCTGCTCGCGAAGATCGGTGGTGGAAGTCAGGCAAGTGCCAAACTTGCTGCCAATACAACGGCGTCGAAATCTACCAAAGCCGCAGCGGTTGATATAGACGATGACGTTGAAAGAGTTGAAACCCGTTACACGTCAGGAAGCGTTTCTAAAGGTGAGCTTGCGAATGCCAGAAAGCCGGCGACACTCCTCTCGATAGTGGAGGAGAGGGTCAGCGATGGTCAGTATAATGTCATTCTCAACCTCGACCGCCCGACAGTCTATGAAACCCTCTTCACCCCCCCCGGTTTGAGAATCAACAAGTTTTCTGAACTCGATATGAAACTGATGAATACACGTTTGAACAAAGGACTCGTCAGAAATAAGAGGGTAAATCACTCGCGACTCAAGCAGGTTCGAATCGAAAAGGGTTTCTTTTCCGGAAATGCACTCCTGGCGCTTCGTCTTGGAGATATGACAGCATACAAAACTTATTCGAAGGGAGATAAGATCGTAATAGCCCTCACAAAATATACAGGAAGCCCGTTCGATATCGTACCTAAAAATGACAATGATAGTGCTGAACCTCAGGCAAAAGTGGGCTCAAAGGGGCGATCTCAGCTTAAAATTGTGATCGACCCCGGACACGGCGGAAAGGATCCGGGGGCGAAGAGTAAAAACGGGTTGATGGAAAAGGATCTCACCCTCGATATCTCGAAGCGGCTTGCCAAGGTTTTGAAAAAGAACCTGAATGCCAAAGTCTGGATGACGAGAAGCAGGGATAAATATTTAACACTCGAGGAGAGAAATAAATTAGCAAGGGACAAAGAGGCGGATCTCTTCATCTCAGTTCATGTCAATGCCGCTAAGGATAAGAAACTCTCCGGCATTGAGACATATTATCTCAACAACGCCTCGGATGAGGCTTCGAAGCGGCTCGCCTCGAGGGAAAACGTCAATGCGGGAAAATCGCTCGATGAAGTGCAGCACATACTCTCCACAATGCTTCAGAATTACAGCGCAGAGGAATCGAAGTCATTAGCTACGAACATCCACAAGGAGCTGCTCTCGGAACTCTCGCGCTCATACAAGGGTGTGAACGACCTCAATGTGAAGTCAGCCCTTTTCTATGTGCTGGTCGGAGCGAAGTGCCCCGGCGTGCTTCTTGAACTCTCCTTTATCTCCAATCCAACGGAGGAGAAGAGGTTGAAAAACAATGTTTACAAGAATCATCTGGTCAACGGTGTAGCTAAAGGTTTGACAAAATATGTGAACAAAAGATCGACTGACAAGGGGTCGGGTTTGTAAAAAATGTAGGGGCAACCCCCCGTGGTTGCCCTCTTAATAAGGGCAGGCACGGGGGCCTGCCCCTACAAACTCAGAATAAGAAGCAGTTTCGACAAAACAGCCTTTACGAATATGTTAAAGAAAATTAAATGAACCAGAAATTTCAAAATCTCTCCGACAATCTGACAAATGTAAGGACATGGTTTGCGGATGAAGTTAATCTTGGAGCCTCCCCAGATAAAATTCACGATGAATACGCCTCACACCTCGATAAGCTGCTGACTCATCTTTTCCCACAAAGTTTTACACATGATGTAGCGATAGTCGCACTCGGTGGCTATGGCAGACGGGAGATCACTCCCTATACAGATATCGATCTCCTCTTCCTACACTCAGGTGTCGAAGGAAAAAAACTGGAAGAGTTAACACGCGCTATTCTCTATCCCCTTTGGGATAACCAGTTGCAGGCGAGCATCGTTACAAGGACGATAGCTGATTGTGAATTGATAATGAGAAAAGAGGTCAAAGCATTTACAGCTATGCTCGAAGGGCGATTCATACTGGGAAATAAGGATCTCTTCTATTCAATGAGCGAAACCCTCTCATCCAATTTCGATGATCGTAAAAAGAGAAGGCATTTTATAGAGTCAAAAATAAGAGAGAGGGAAAAGCGGCTCGGTCGTTTTGCAGTCTCTCAATATCTGTTGCAACCTAACTTAAAAGAGGGCGAGGGGGGCTTGAGAGATTATCACACGCTGCTCTGGGCGGCGCTCTCCTATGAGCCTTTTTTATCGCCAAAGGATTTGATCGATTCTCTTCCGCTTCCCAGGAGCGCAAAAAATGGATTGATTGAATCGATAAAATTTCTCTGGCGCCTAAGACAACTCTTGCAGTCGACCGAATCGAAGCGCGAGGATCGACTCTCTTTCGAGAGACAATCGAATCTTGCTCAAAGATTAGGCACTGAAAGAGCCGGGATGATGGGGGAATATTATCGCCATACCAGCAACATATCGTGGCTATGCGATGCGGTGCTCGACAGGTTTTTGTATATCGATAGCCTGAAATCCCGGATATACGCATTTCTACCGAAATTCAGCTGGAAGGGGATCAGGGTTACAGATCACCAGATCGATATCATCGATGAAGGAAAGTTCACCACATCGAAAGAGTTGATAGATCTTTTCAATTACGCAAAAGATCATGGGTTAAAATTCTCTGTTGAATCTGAGCTCTTTCTTTCATCTCAGGCCGATCTATTTTCCCAATCAGATAAAAATATTATAACTTTATTCTCTTCACCCGTAGGGCTTCCCAATCTGATTTACATGATGAGACGAACTAATATTCTTTCAAAAATCTTTCCTGATTTCGAGGGGCTTTTGTATCTCCTCGAGGGTGGAGAATATCATTACCACACGACGGATGTTCACTCCATTCGTGCAATCGAGGCCTTTGATGAAATTCTAAGTAAGAAGGGAAAGATAAACAACTCTCTCGCGCTGGCACTCGATTGCGTCTCGAACTTGAGAGTTTTGACGCTTGCTATCTTTCTACATGATGTTGGAAAGGGGCACGGAGGAAAACATGAAGAGGTAGGCTCGTCGATAGCGTATGAAACAGCATTGAGATTAGGATATTCTGAAAAAGAAGCCGGGAATGTGAAGTGGCTTGTCGCTTCGCATCTTCTCATGCCAAGGCTTGCCTTTCACAGGGATGTTTATGACACGCATCTCGTTGAGAACTTTGCAGAGAGCATCGGCACCGATGAGAGATTGGCCATGCTCTACATCCTATCTTATTGCGACCTCAAAGCCATTGGCCCACACGTTTTAACCAGCTGGAAGGAATCTCTTCTGGCTGATCTGTATTTTGTTACCTGGAAACATTTGAGTTTCGGATTTAAAAATCCAGTGAGGCTTAAAAATTCGATTCTTAAACATCATAAGAATCTTAAGAAACTTGCCGAGCCTATTCTTTCAAAGGAGATTGTCGAAGATCATATTGCGAATATGCCTGATAGCTATTGGTTGCGCTATTCACCGAATGAAATCTTAAAACATCTGAAGTTGATCGATGCGTTGAAGATTATTCCTGTGGCGGTTGAAAAAAGGGATATGGAGGGATCTCCCTGGTGTGAGGTGATCGTAGCCGCAAATGATTTCCCGGGACTTTTTTCGAGGCTGACCTCCACTTTGGCAAGTTTCGGTATCAACATTCTCGAGGCGCAGCTCTTATCTATAGGGAAGGGGATAGCTCTTGATATCTTAAAGCTTGAAGGTCACGGCAAGGATTGGCCCGATCTTTCCGATGCAATATCAAAACAGCTCATCTCACCTGATGCCGATCACGAAATCATCAAAAAGCGCCTACGAAAGGGCAAAAGGGGAGATGTTGCAAAAGTGACTTTCGATAACGATGTGACCCACGATGAGACGGTGATGGAGATCCACGTGCAGGACCGACCGGGACTTCTCTACACGATCTCGACCCTATTGCATACACAGGGCTGTTCGATCAGAACTGCGAGGATATCGACCACTATTGACCAGGCTGTGGATATATTCTATATACAAAGCCGCCATGGCAGCAAACTAACGCCCGATGAGCTCAAGCGGATAGAGAAGGTGCTCATAGAGGGCGTTTAAGGAGTAAAAATATGTTTTGGTATATCTTTGGAGGCCTGACATTTTTGATTTTAGTCTTAATAGCTGGCTATCTCTATTATCAGGACAGAAAATATCTCCATTCAAAGGTGAGCGAAGTCATGGGCGAAGATCTGAAAAAAGAGATAGAGGATGAGAGAGAAGAGGCACTAAAGAGAAAGAGTTCGTGGGAAGATGCCCTCAAATCCGCCCGCAA
>JBDRGF010000009.1:0-7568 GCA_043818055.1 Pseudomonadota bacterium
TCTTTTAAGAAATTCATCCAAGCCGTTGCCGAAAGCAACTATTGTTTCTAAGGTGCTAAATTCCAGGATGGTTAAGGAGAATACGATTCTTTTAAATCTTCAGGACTCAAAGATTTTCATGAAAAACGAAGACGGCACCTACGCTTTAAGAAAAGCGTAAATTCCAAATCTCAAGCATCAAATTTCAAATAATATCTAAATTCTAACGACCAAAATTCTAAATGTTTGGAATTTGTGATTTAGAATTTGTTTGGAGCTTGTAGTTTGATATTTGGAATTTCCCGATAAACTATGTAGAATAGTTATATGGAATCGGTTTTTCTAACCATAGACAGTTTACGAGCAGCTTTCGATTTGTTTATCGGGTTTTGGTGGACTTATATTCCGCTTTTGTTGTTCTTGGGTTTGATGAGCGCTTTTGAGTCCTATACGCGTTTAAAATATATAAAAGCCATAAAATGGGTTCTTTTGGAATTGAGAATCCCGCAAGATCCCGGCAAAAGCCCCAAAGCCATGGAGCAAATATTCGCCGCTCTTCACGGCACTCTTCCCTCTCCCATAGATTGGAAAGACAGATTTTTCAAGGGCGAGATGGTAGATTGGTTTTCTTTTGAAATAGTCAGCATCGCGGGAGAGCCGCATTTTTATGTAAGGACCCCGGAACAATATAAAAAATTGGTCCAATCCCAGATTTACGCCCAGTATCCCGATTCGGAAATTATTGAAGTCGCCGATGAGGATGACTATGTTAATTTATTGCCCCCGTCTTTGCCTGATAACGATAATGATCTTTGGGGAGTGGAGATGATCTTAAGCGAAAAAGATTTTTACCCGATCAGAACTTATCCTGAATTTGAAGAAAAATCGAGCGGCCCCGATTATGTCAAAAGAATTGATCCTTTGGCGTCCTTGGCGGAGGTGATATCCAGTTTGGAGGCGGGCGAATACATAGGCGTGCAGCTGCTTATCAGGCCGGCCAGAGATACTTGGGTTAAAAATGGCCAGACGGAGATAGACAAATTACAGGGCAAGAAACCTAAAGCCGGAGAGGACATACTGGCAAAAACGGTTTTTGAAATTGATAAATTGATTCCCGGCCATGTTGAGGTCAAAAAAGAGGAAAAGAAACCGGAACAGACCCAATTAACTTCGGGTAAACAGGAGGCCATAAAAGCGGCTGAAAAAAAGATGTCCAAGCTCGGATACGAAAGCGGGATAAGATTTATGTACGCGGCTCCGAAAGAAACATTCCATCGGCCTCATGTATCGGGCGTGGTCGGAGCCTTTAAGCAGTTTTCTTTGCAGACCAGCAATAGTTTTAAATTAAATAAAAAAACCGCCACTTCTGCCAAATGGCCGTTTAAAAAACGAAGGGAGTATGGTAAAAAAGTGATTTTTTTGAAAAAATTTAAAGACAGAGCGTTGCCAATGATTCCTTTTATACTCAATATAGAGGAATTGGCAACGATTTATCACCTTCCGGATATCGGCGTAAAATCGCCGCTGCTGCCGAGAGTTGAAGCCAAGAAAGGCGAGCCGCCGTTAGGACTGCCGATTTCTTAATCCCGTTAGAAGTAGCCCTAACGGGTTAGATAAATATGATTATGAATAAAATAATAACCATAGCCAGTAGCCACCAGTTGATGGTGATACGCGCTTTGCGCTACTTCTAACGGGATGAAATTACCGGAAAAAAATGGAATAGTTTATTTGGGCGAAACAAGCTTTAGAAACCAGAATGTCCGGTTCGGCATTAAGACGGATGACCGGAGACGCCATATGTATGTTGTCGGTTCTACCGGAATGGGCAAATCGGAATTTTTAAAAAATATGGCCATTCAGGACATAGAAGCCGGCCGGGGCATTTGCTTTATTGATCCTCACGGCGATGCCGCCAATGACTTGCTGGATTTTATTCCCGAAGAAAGGGTAAAAGACGTTATTTATTTTAATCCCGACGATTTGGAATACCCGATTGCTTTTAATGTGATGGAAGGCATTGGATTTGATTATCGGCATTTAGTGGCTTCCGGTCTGGTGGGCGTGTTTAAAAAAATATGGGGAGTTGAAGCGTGGTCCGGCAGAATGGAATATATTTTGAACAATACTATTTTGGCTCTGCTTGAATATCCGGATTCAACCCTTCTCGGGATTAATCGCCTGATGGCCAGCAAAGAATATCGCAAAAAAGTTGTCGCCAATATAACCGACCCGATTGTTAAGGCCTTTTGGACGGATGAATTTGCCAAATATGCGGATAAATTCGCCACCGAAGCGACTGCCGCCATTCAGAATAAAGTCGGACAATTTGCGTCCAATAATCTTATCAGAAATATTCTCGGCCAGGTCAAATCAAAAATAGATATCAGGAAGATTATGGATGAAGGTAAGATATTAATCGTAAACGTTTCCAGAGGCAAGATCGGAGAAGACGCTTCCCGTTTATTGGGAGCTTTCCTTGTTACCAAAATACAATTGGCGGCGATGTCGCGGGTTAATGTTCCGGAATCCGAAAGACGAGATTTTTATCTGTATGTGGACGAATTTCAGCATTTTGCGACAGAATCATTCGCCAACATCTTATCGGAAGCCAGAAAATACCATTTGAGTTTAATAATGGCTCATCAGTATATAAAGCAGATGGAAGAACCGGTTATGGAGGCGGTTTTTGGCAATGTCGGAACCATTGTCACTTTCAGGGTTGGAGCCGAAGACGCCGAATTTTTGGAGAAATGGTTCCAGCCGGACTTTATGATGAACGATATCGTAAATCTTGGGAAATTTACAATTTATCTGAAATTGATGATAAACGGGATTTCTTCAAGAGGATTTTCGGCGGCAACAATACCGCCTTTTCCAAAATTGGAAAAATCAAATCGCGAAGCCATAATCGCTTATTCCCGCGAAAAATACAGCACGCCCCGAGATGTTGTCCAGAAAGAGATTGCGGATTGGGCCGGGCCGATTGCCGAAGAGCCGGCGCGTCAAGAACGTCGGGAAGATCATAGAAGTCAGCGAGGGGGCGAAACTCGCCAAGGAGGGCAAAGCAGAGCGCCCAGAAGAGAAGAAAAATTCCATAAGCCGAAAGAGGTATCGCTAAATACTTTAAGCGGTGACCTGCCCAGCCAAGGCGCCGTTGATTTCAGGGGAAGAAAAATTCAGGAAAAATCCCTAACCGGACAAGTAAAAGACAAAAATCTGGCAACGCCCGTCCGTGTAGGCGGGCAAATAGAACGGGAGAAAAAAGAGATTGACACAAGTGAATTAAAGAAAATCCTGGAAAAAGCGTTGAAGAAAAAAAAATAGGTCGCTCCGCCTTATCCCACGAAGAACCGCTTCAAAACCCTGCTGGGTTTTGCGCTCTATCCCTGCCTGCCGGCAGGCAGGTCGGCTACAGAGATTCGAAAGGCGGCTAAAGCACGCCTCTCCGAGAACCCGCCTCCGAACGTTCGTCTTAGGGATAAAGCTTCGCTTTCTCAAAACTAAATGGTTTAAAATAACCAAGGACTCGTTTTTAGTTTTAGTTAATAAAATCGCCCAAAAAGTTAATCTTTGAGTTGATATTCTATTTTTCCTGTAGTACAATATTAATGAGGATTTCCTTCATTTTAATCTTTATAATTGCAGGAGGGTCAGTTTATGGCCGACTATGACGAGATAGCACGAGTAAACGCCAAGGCCGTTGAGTCTGCAATTCAGTCCCTGGCCGCAGGTCATTGGGATATGTTTAAGCGTCAGTACAAAGAATTCTGGGCTCACGCACGCCAAGTATCGGACATGTTTAAAACGCTGAAACCTCTTTGCCATGAGGATAGAGAACGGCTATGGGAAAAGTTCAGTTCTGTCTGCGAAGAGGTTAAGAGAAAGCAACATTCAGATTATGATACCCGCAAGTTTAAATCCGAACAACATCGCAATGACATAATTCGAGAAGCTGAGAGCGCACGACCTTGCTCGTTATTCGGGCTTGATCCTCCCGACGTAGAGGAGATGAAGGTGCTTAGCCGTGTTTTGAGAAATGCGGGCTCAATATTATCAAAGTATAAGGAAGAGATATTCGGAGAACACAAGCAGGAGTGCTTTGAGAGAATTCAAGAGATAAGGCGTATTCATGATGCTTGGTGGGAGGAACTAAAGCGTCATCGTTCTAAACGGCAAGAGGAATTTCAACTGAGGGCGAGAGTCAATCTGGAGAAGAACCACGAGCGGCATCGAAAAGCAACGGACGCTTTACGACGGGTGCGGAACCATGCTGATGATCTTCGAGACAAGATATCCTCGGCTTGGAACGACGATTTTCGGGATCGAGCATCCATATGGTTATCAGAGGCTGAGGACAAGATCAGAGATATAGAAGAATCAATTCAAAGGATAGAGGATTGGATACGAGAGGATGAGGAAAAACTGAGATGAACGAGCCAGAGTAATCGCCTAATTCACAGGCCAGACCGGCCAGAAAAATTCATTTTGTAATTGCACGACTTGCGATGTTTAGGCCCCATTGTCTTCTAATCAATACCTTCTGACCACTTCAAGCGGTGTTTTCATCTCAAGACCCATATGGGGTCTTTTTGTATTGTAGTAATCTAGGAACTCAGGAATTTCTCTTCGCCAAACTCTAAAATCTCTAGGTATCTTGTGTAAACACTCATCTTGTAGCGTCCGAATAAATCTCTCAACATGGCCATTGTCAGTAGGGGTTCTTACTCTGCTATGTCTGTGGCTGATACCGGCATACTCAATGATTTTAGTTAGCTGTTTTGAAAACTCCGATCCATGATCCGTCTGGATTGTCTGAAAGACGAAAGGGGCTTTTATTCTAGCCGCCTTGATAAATCTGATCGTAGACCAACTGTTAACTCTCAAACTTGGCTCGGCATAGGCCCATCTTGAATTCACGTCAATCAAAGCATAGGCGCTGACCCTGTTATCCGGCGGTCCTTCATGAACGGCATCCACTTCTACAAGTAATCCGGGCCTTTCCGGCATAGGTCTGGATGGATACTGATGCCACTTCTTCCATTTACTGAATCTGCTGATACCGCACCGTCTCAACGTTCTCTTTACACTGGATATGCTAATGAATATTCCCTCTTGGCTTAATCGCCAATGTATTATCTCTGCGCATTGATTGCGCTCAGTCCGTATCTCCAAAATTCTATTGATAATACCTTGGGCTAATTCATTTGGATGATGCTCCGGCTTTGACGATCTAGTTGGAATCTCTAATCTGCCATGCCAACCATATTCCGGTCGTATCTTCAACCAATTCAGAACTGTATTATGGGCATAGCCGAGATGTCTGGCTGCCTCCCTTACGCTCCAGCCGCTTCTTACCAGTTCTACTGCCTGCATCCTAATCCTGGGCAGATTGGGATTTGTTGTATATGCCATATACATACTAATCTACACAGCTGGGTGGTCAGAAGCTATTGAACCATAAAGTCAGTTCAACAAGTAAGTGCAACACTTCTAGTAAAATAGAAGTGTATGAAATATCAGCATTTTACCATTGAAGAACGCGAATCCCTCCAATATATGTGGTGGGAGAGAAGGTCCCTACGGTCGATGGCCAAAGCTCTGAACAGGTCTCCATCATCGATATCCAGGGAATTAAAACGAAACTTCCCTGTCTGCCGCAACGCATATACTCCCAGAGTAGCCCATGAAAGAGCTCTGGCCAAACGCAAGAGTCGGGGCAGGCATGATCGTTTAAAGAACGGACGTATCCGACAATACGTCATCACCCATTTAAAAGAGGGCTGGTCTCCTGAACAAATATCGGGCCGTATTAAAATTGATCTCGATGAAAAGATATCCCATGAAGCTATCTATCAATACATATATACCAAGATCTATACGGGCGGTATCGGCCCGCGGCCAGGATGCGAAGATCTCCGGCCGTATCTGAGAAGAAAGAGAAAGCGTCGTCTGGGTAAAGGTTTTAGAGCCGCAAAACGGGTCAAAATGCTGCCCGGCAGGATGATTGACACTCGACCCATTATTGTCGAAAGAAGAACTCGCATTGGGGATTGGGAGAGTGATACCGTGGAATCATGCGACCACAAACCAGGCATCAATACTTTGGTGGACAGGAAAACGGGATTCGTCTTGATCACGAAGCTTAACGCCAAAACAAGCGCTTCTACGGCTGAAGCGGTCGCAAGGCGCCTGGACGGCTTGCCGGCTTACACTATCACGGCTGACAACGGGCCGGAGAACCAGAGCTGGAAATTTGTTGAAACTGTTCTTAACACTCAGTGGTATTTTGCCAATCCATACCATTCTTGGGAAAGAGGCACCAACGAGAACGCCAACGGCCTTATCAGAGAGTATTTTCCAAAGAAAACAGATTTTACTATGATACCAGAAGAAACATTGGCGCTCATTGAGCACAAGCTCAATACCAGGCCCAGGAAACGGCTTAACTATTTAACCCCGCTAGAAGCATTCAGTGTTGCACTTGCAGGTTGAATGTACCTAACACCCATTTGACAATAGTTAAATGGTGCTATATATTGTCTTTATTGTTCCTTGAAAGACAGGAAAATATTAATGGGAGGCTATGAAATGGCTATCACACCTAATGAAAGACGGGAGATAGGGTTAAAGGAGTTAGACAAAGTTGCCGACTATCTAGAAAGTCAGATTGATAGGGAGCTTAGAGAGCCTTCTTTATCTCACGCGGATACGACTCTTGTTTTTATAGAGCCCACAGGTTTTTACATCAAAGCGTTGTTTGATAAACCTTCTATAAGGGAAGACCTGAAACAAAGATATCTAGAAAAAGGATGGAAAGACGTAGAATTCAGAGCTGGCGGAGGGGATCCTAATGGTGGATATATAACAGTGGAGCTTATTCCTCCCAGTGTTCCCGGTGAAATGGTAACGAAAATAGTAACTGGTTTTATTGGGATTATTCTAATTCCCATGCTATTCTTTGTTTTGCTCTTTTACTTTCCTTTCCTTGTCCTTGCTGGCATTCTTCTTCTCTTTTTCTACTTCGCATTCTTCTCACGCAGTTAATAAAGTACTTGCTAGGTTGATTTAGCAACAACAGACACAGGATTAATAATTGTATATAAAATCCAACTTTCTTCAATAGCCCCACCGAGCTTACATCTGTATAAGGTTTTTCTGTTTTTATGCACGACATCACAATGTCGTGCAATTTTATAATTAAAAATTTTTCCGTTCGCCAAAAGTGTCCGCCCTGTATGGAGGCAAAGCAAACTGCTTTGCTTTGCCACGGAATTTTAGCGAGAACTATTCTCGCAGCGGCCCGTAGTCAGAATGACGGAGGGTAAAATTCCGACGAACCCTCTTCGCCAAAGGCGGAGTAGGTTCAAATTCCTGCCGGTAGGCAGTAACTAAAACAGCCGTTTTTAAAGAATGGCTGTTTTAGTTATACTTGTCCGCCCTGTAGGATTCGAACCTACGACCGTCTCCTTAAAAGGGAGCTGCTCTACCAGCTGAGCTAAGGGCGGGTCTCCTACGCTCTGATATTCATCAAAGCTTCGGAAGACCAAGGATTGGAGTAATATATCATAAAAAATTGATTTTTACAA
>JBDRGF010000010.1:0-15910 GCA_043818055.1 Pseudomonadota bacterium
CCTACGCGATTTTTCGCAGATATTCGACACCACTATTCTCTATAACCCAAAGCTGGGACTAAAAATTCCAAAATCAGACTACAAAGAGATCTGGTACTTGAGCCGCTCAAAGCCGATACAGAAATGGGATAAATTGGTGAGACTCAGGTAAAAACAACAGCGCATGTAGCATGTGCTTAAAACAAAAAACAGATGTTTTGAATAAGGCTTCACAAGAAACGATGTTTCACGTGACAACGGTGGAGCCCAACAGATCTATGTAGCCAATAGAAGGAAATAACATGGCTTTGCTTTGCGAATATCTGCCTGCATCGATCTTTATTTTTGCTTGACACAAAAGAGGTTATTGACATATGTTCATAACCCTTGAGAGGTAAAAATCAATGGTCAGACCACATAAATTAAGACGTGTCGGCTTAAATCCCAACTGTACTTATTTCAAACCCAGGGCAATTCCGCTCACCGAGCTTGAAGAGGTGATCATCACACAGGACGCCCTCGAGGCTGTTCGCCTGGTGGATCTGGAAGGGCTGTATCAGGACGCGGCCGCTGAAAAAATGGAGGTTTCCCGCCCTACTATCGGCAGAATATTAGAACAGGCTAGAAAGGCCATTGCAGACGCTTTGATAAACGGAAAGGCTATCAGGATTGAAGGGGGAAATGTAACTATCGATCAACCATGTGAACGTTCATTTAGAGGCCGCAGAAGAGGTCGTGGCTGGAAAAGATAAAACAAGAGGAGGTATTTATGCCAGGAGGAGATGGAACAGGACCAATGGGACAGGGATCCATGACCGGACGAGGCATGGGGGTCTGTGCGGGATATTCAATCGAAGATCGTGCAAATGTTCCGCGCAGTTTTTTTGGCGCTGGTCGTGGTGGCCGACCGTCGAGGGGCGGCAGAGGACGACGATATGAAAACATCGCAAGAAATTATCCAACAACCCCCAAAGATGAAAAAAGTTATGTTCAAGGTGAGATCAAAGAACTCGAAAAAGAACTCGATGAGATGAAAAAGTACCTTACTGATCTGCAAACTGAAGAAAAGAAATGAGGTGACTTATGAAAATTGCAATTACGGCGACAAAAAATTCGCCAGACGCTGAGATCGATCCACGTTTCGGACGTGCGCCCTGCTTTGCCATATACGAAACAGATACTGACACAGTGAATTTTGTAAACAACGATCAAAATTTGAACGCAAGTAGCGGCGCTGGTATTCAGGCAGCACAAAATATTTTAGCTACAGGCGCTGAGGTTGTTATAACCGGCAATTGCGGACCAAAGGCATTCAAGACGTTAAATGCTGCTAACATTAAAATAATCGTGGGTGCTTCAGGGACGATCAAGGAAGTGGTGGAAAAATATAAAAGAGGTGAATTGAAATATACCGATTCCGCAAATGTCGAAGGACATTGGGCGTAAAAAAGATGCTTTTAACAGGAGGGAATATGCCAAGAGGAGATGGAACCGGACCCATGGGTAAAGGACCAGGAACGGGTAAAAATACGGGCAGAGGTCGAGTTCAGGGAGGCCAAGGCAAAGGAGGAAGAGGTTTTGGAGGCGGCAAAGCATTGGGTCCCGGCGGCGAATGTACGTGTCCAAAGTGTGGAAATAAAACCCCGCATCAAAGAGGCGTTCCATGCACGTCAATCAAATGCCCTTCATGTGGATCGGTGATGACAAGGTAGAAATATGAAAATAGCAATTGGAAGCGGAAAGGGCGGAACGGGCAAGACTACATTATCTGTGGGATTGGCATTAGCTTTGACAGATAAAGATATATCGGTTCATCTAATTGATTGTGATGTCGAGGAACCCAATGCCCATCTTTTCTTGAAAGTTACAAATGAGAACTCAAGGTCTGTAGATGTCTTCGTTCCCGACATCGATACAAACCTTTGCACCCTCTGCGGTGAATGTGCAAAATTTTGCCAATTCAAAGCCTTAGCTGCCATTCCAAATTCAAAGATACTTATATTTAAGGAAATGTGTCATGGTTGCGGCGGTTGCGAGATTGTCTGTCCGGAAAAAGCAATAAAAGAGGTTTTTCGTGAAGTCGGAGTGATCAAAACATCACAATCAAAAAATCTGGATTTTACATATGGAATACTAAACATCGGCGAGGCGATGGCCACGCCTGTGATCAGGGCTTTAAAAGAGATAGTCAATCCAACAAAAACAACGATCTTTGATGCACCACCGGGAACCGCCTGTTCATTTGTGGAAACGGTGATAGATTCTGATTATTGCATATTAGTTACTGAACCTACACCATTTGGTCTCTTCGATCTCAAAATTGCAGTTGAGGTAGTTAAAAAAATAAACATTCCCTTCGGCGTTGTTATCAACAGATCCAATATCGGCAACAAATCAGTGACAGGTTTTTGTGAAAACAATGCCATACCGATACTGATGCAGATACCCTACGACAAAAATGTCGCCATCGCGTATTCTAAGGGAATTCCGATAACCGATGTTGATAAAAAATACGGCAGTCAGTTATTGGATATGTTCAAAACATTAAAGGCTTCGATATGAAGGAAATCGTAATAATAAGCGGAAAAGGTGGAACAGGCAAAACAAGCATAACGGCATGTTTTGCCCATCTTGCAGACAGGACAGTTCTTGCCGATTGTGATGTTGATGCGGCAGATCTACATCTGCTTTTAGAACCAAAAACAAAGGAAAGCGGTGAATTCAAGGCAGGCAGGGTAGCAATTATTGATAAGAAAAACTGCACACTATGTGGAGAATGTTCTATTCGTTGTCGATTTGGAGCAATAAAAACAAAGGATGATTTTTACTATGTTGACAATATATCCTGTGAAGGGTGCAAAGTCTGTGAAATTGTCTGCCCTTCTAATGCGATAAGACTCGAAGAAAAAATAAGCGGAGATTGGTATATTGCCAACTCTAAAAAACATCCATTCATCTATGCGTATTTAAGGCCGGGAGAAGAAAACTCAGGAAAACTGGTCTCCCTGGTCAGGAGTAAGGCTAGGGATTATGCCAAAGATAATAATATAGAGATGATAATTATAGATGGTCCTCCCGGGATCGGCTGTCCTGTTATTGCGTCTGTAGGAGGTGTAAATCTTGCATTGATCGTAACGGAGCCTACACAATCAGGGCTACATGATCTAAAAAGAATATTTGAATTGACAGAACATTTCAAGATCGCAACATGTATCTGTATTAATAAATTTGACCTGAACCTAGACGTGACAAAAGATATTGAAAAATTCTGTATGGCAAAGAACGTGAATGTGGTTGGAAGAATTCCTTATGATGTGAGCGTTACCAAAGCAATGCTGCAAGGCTTAAGCATTGTCGAATATGCTGAAACACCAGTTTCGGAAGAAATAAGAAGAATGTGGAAACGGTTATGTAATTACTAAACACAGTTAGAAAAGTATTGAAGGGAATAAATAAAATGCCAACCATGGACGGCCCATATAGAAAATCACAAATTTTTATTTAACAAGGAGGAAAGACTATGAAGATCGCGATACCGCTTGCAGATGGAAAACTGAGCATGCATTTCGGACACTGTGAGGAATTCGCACTGATCGAGGTGGACGAGCACCAGAAAAATATTTTAGGCAGGGAAATTCTGACAGACCCACCCCATCAACCCGGTCTTTTGCCGGAATGGCTTGCTGAAAGAGGGGCAAATGTAATTATTGCCGGCGGCATGGGTTCACGGGCGCAGGGGCTTTTTGCAGAAAAGAACATAAAAGTAGTTGTAGGTGTAACAGATAGCGATCCCACAGCTATAGTGGAACATTATCTGAACGATAAATTGAAGACGGGAAACAATGTGTGTGACCATTAAATATGGTTTAAACACAGTTTCGGTTTACAGGACAAAAAAAAGATGTCTCCGCTATTAGCAATGGCGATACTCTTAGAAGAAGGGGGAAAACATAAATGTCCATAATAATTCCAAGACATGTTTTTTTTACCAGAGGCGTCGGACGCCATAAGGAAAAACTGGCTTCATTTGAACTCGCTTTGAGATCTGCAGGAATATCACATTTTAATCTTGTGCGCGTTTCCAGCATCTTTCCACCACATTGCAAAATAATTCCAAGGCCAAAGGGGATCGGATTGCTGCGAAGCGGTGAGGTTGTTTATTGCGTGATGGCAGACAATTCATCCGACGAATCGGGCCAGCTTGTTTCCACATCGATAGGCCTTGCAGTACCAAATGATCATGATCGCTATGGCTATTTGAGCGAGCACCACACCCATGGCATGACGATGAAACAATGTGGCGACTACGCAGAGGACCTTGCCGCATCGATGCTCGCGACAACTCTGGGCTTAAGTGATGAAGATTGTTTAAACTATGATGAAAAAAAGAAACACTGGCGGATGATGAAGATGATCGTCAGAACGACAAACACCACACAGTCGGCGATTGGCAAAAACGGCCTTTGGACGACATGTGTTGCCGCAGCTGTATTTGTACCGTGATACCTCTTAATATCCTTTTCATAGATTCGGGCATTGTTATCCTTATACAACTTCCTCAATATGTGATATCAAAGACCCATGGCATATATTGCGATAGCAGGTGACGTTCACGGCGCTCTGGGCGCATTTTATGATCGCATTTCAAAGATGCAAAAGGCCGCGGATGCACCCATAGCAGCTGTATTTCAGGTGGGAGATTTCCAGATATATTCGAAAAAGAGCCAGATCGACAAGGCGGTGAGGAAATACGGCAAAGGGGAATTTCCACAGTGGTTTTGCGATCAAAGACCCGCACCGGTTCCCACATATGTGATCCTTGGGAATCACGACGACGCAGATCTTTATTATCAATACGCAGGCAAAGAGATCGTCCCCTCGCTTCACATCCTGAGACAGGGTGATGTAACTTCCATCGAAACATGTGGAGTGACCTTAAATATAGGCGTACTCGGCGGCAACTATTCGTCGCGATACTTCGAATTCAAACCGTCGCAACTCCCTCGGGGCAGGAGACGGCATTACACGAAGACCCATATTGAATCTTTAGCGGCAAAAACCCCCTTTGATATCCTCCTCACCCATGAGGCCCCTTTGGGATTCGTGTTTAAGCATGGGCAGGATATCGGCCGGCCGGAGATAAGCGGGCTGATATCGGCAACGAAGCCCAGGTTCGCATTTTTCGGTCATCACCATCGATGTTATGCCGGAATGATCGGAGATACCAAAATCATCGGACTTCCCGATGCGAATGATGAGGGAGGAATTGCACTGTTTGAAGCGAGTGAGCTTTGTTGAGGGGGAAAATAAAATGAAAAAAGCCCAGGGGAAAATTCACCGGGCTTTTGGGAAAAACATTTTAAGAACGTGCTTAGAAATGCCAGCCTAACATTCCCATAAGGTTAAACTGTGTCTTTGTGCCACTTTTTGTGATTTTAACACTCTGTGGGCCTGTAGTAGTTGTGATTGTTTTTGTAAAACCTTTCTGAAAGATTACGGCTTCTGTTACGTCAAGACCGACAAAGAGCCCCTTCCAGATGAACATCTCGATGCCAGCGCCAAAACCAATGCCGCCGCCAACTGCCCCTGCCTTGTTTGCATTTGTAGGGGCATTTACAAATACGGCATGGCCAAGACCGCCCAATTTAACGTAGGGGATGAACTTGACCATATTCGGCTGCCATGAGGCGCGTGTAAAATACGGAAGTGTTGCTTTTGCATAAATGCCAAAATCTAGTGCATGTTCTCTGGCATTTTCAATAAGGAATGTATTTTGTGGATAAGTATTGCCGCCATAATTTGGACTTTGTTGATTGATATTGTTAGGGTCACCAGTTTGACCTGTTGCTGTAGCATACGTGATCTGTAACATCGGACCGATCCAGTCAGCAATATCCCAGCCAAAAGCAAGGCCAAAGGACGGGATGAATGTTCCGTCGAATTTGCGATCATAGACGCTATGCTTATCATTCGTGACCTGCATCATGCCGCCTGTGGCCAAAATGTACGGCCCTTTATGCCAGCCCTTATCCGGGAATGGAGGCGACTTGGCTTGAGCAATGCCGGAGAACATCACAGCCAGCACGAACGTCACAACAAAACCGACCAAAACTTTTTTCATATTTCCCCCTTTTTTGGTTTAAATTTCAAAAGCTTATGCTTTGCTATCAAATAAAAAACAATTGGTCAATTTGAAAATTGTTTTCTATTTTTGAAAGATTTCACCTGTAAATTGGTGATATTTTTTTAATTGATGGAACAGTGAAAACGGAGAACTTAGGAGGCTGTATCCCCCTCAGATTTGTTCCGAGTGCGTCTTTTACGACATAGCAAAAATGAGTTGGTGTGTAATCTGTAATTTCGAATTTGTTATGTTCATTAGGTGTAAATACACCTCCTATAAATTCATAAGAAACCTCCTGAGCTTGAACAATGTAATTCGAAGTTCCAATAGAATTTTCAAATTCCACCTTCCCTTTTGCAATACTGCTGCATCCTGACAATGTAGAACCTGGTGTATTACCACTAAGAATTTCAATTTGTTTAACATTGTAAGCTCTAAATTTATTCACCAATAGTTCATATTCATATCCCGCATGCGCAACAAGTTTAGGCATAGTTTCAAGATCCACACCATCCACCTTATCAACATTCGTAATGCTCTTGCCTCCCATGTTGAGATCGCCGGTCATGGCGGTCTGGCCGGAGACGAGGTTGTTCACTATGGTTGTGATATTGGCATCGCTAGCTGCACGCGTCGTCGCTTCATTTGTTATCGCTATTTGTAATCCTGTATCCGCAGCTATCCTGTCATCTCGCTCCTGTTTAGTCTCCAGCCTTACCGTTGAAATCGCAGCATCCAGGCTGTCCATGTTTCCCTGCAAGGTGTTCTGTCCGGCGCCGTATGCCGGCGTTGGACGAATGCCTATCATCGTCGCCTGAACAGGGTCGCGATAGAAACTCACCATGTCGCTTTGAAATACCAGCTCCGATTTATCCTTGCCTCCTGTGATCTCATCGATCAGTTCATCCTTTGCGTTTGCTGAGAGGTGATTGTATTCCACTGCACCTTTTGCAATAGAGCTCGCCGTCACGCCCCCTTCCATAACACCGATCGCGTATTGCGAATAATATGAGAATGGTGCTGCACCGAAGGGATCGGGTCCATAAGCTGGATATCCCACAAATTCCACTTCTAATCTCGGATCCAACGATGGCTTTAGCACATCAGCAGGTATCCCGTTCATCTTTGCACCTGTATCCACTGAGACTCCTGCTCCGATTGAAGCAACGGTATTTCCGTTCAAAATGTTCACTGTCTGCTTCTCTGAATATAGCAGGACATTGTTGATGTCGTATATTCGAAAGATAACATCGATCGGACCGTCATCGAGAAGATTTCCTCCTCCATCCGTTACATCTGCGTTGAAATAGATGTAGGGCGGTATTGTTTCAGACGCGAAACTCACTGTTGCGATCAGCAGCATCATTGCTGCCATCAATGTTGTGATTGTTTTTCTCTTCATTTTACCCTCCTCAGTTTAGGTTTTAAAATCGCATGTAGTGGAAACCATCTTTCACTTCATGGCTGACGTGCCAGGTTGTGCGTTATATCATGCTACATGCGCCCTTGTTCTTATTTATTCGCCAATGTCTTCCCTGCTCCACCAAAACTTATCCGGGCAGGCTTTCTGTCGCCTTCTTCTACCAGTCTTACTTTCGTCTCTGAGCTATATCCCGTGACCGTGCTCTCTAATTTGAACGTATGCCATGTGTTCGAAAGTGCCGTAGGCTCATATGAAAGCTCTCCCTTATCTGCGCTCAGCGAAAAAAGAGCTGCATTGTTTTCGGGATTTGTAAGGTCTGTTTCGACGCCATCGACAACATCCTTGATTATTACCTCATCCGATAGCTCGGAGATTATTTTTAGATTTATGCGACCGTTTTCTATAATAGAATTCGGGATCATATTCGCTACGATAGGCACGCGTTTGAGTGTTACAGAGGCATCGTTCATTTTTCCACAATGAACAGCAACCAGGCTTTCACCTCTTTTTACGATTCTATTGGAATTGTCTATAGCAAGCAGTTCGACGTGACGATCATCGCCGCATGGAATGTCACGAATCACTCCATCTTGTGTTCCATACGGAAAGACTGCTTCGATAGGCGACTCAATTCCTTCACCCGTCACTATTATCTTAAACTCTTTGATATCTGTCGTAGGCTGGGCTTTGGTATTCGTTACCTTCAGTGAAAGACCTCCGCCTCCTTCTCCACCAGTGCCGCTGCTTGTGCAACTGGAGATCAGCAGCAGCAAGCCCACTATCAAAGTTATATCTCTTTTTCTATTCATGCATCCCTCCTCGGTTTAAGTTCTAAAGGCGCATGTAGCATGTGGCATGTAGTATGTAGTAAAAACCCTTTGTACCTTATGCATAACGTGCCAGGTTTAACCTTATATGTTGGTATCACTTTCATCTTCTTTCTTACCCCTCCTATCCTCCTCTTATAAAGGGGAGGGAATTTTTTAGAACTTGCTTTTCCCTACATGCTACATGCTACATGCTACATGCCACATGCTACATGCTGAGTTTTTATTCCTCAAACACCCCCACATCCACTGTCCCTACAGATTGCGGACGAGATTTGTAGTTGTAATCCTTGAGCACTTGTCCTTCAGGTTCAGTGGCGGCATAAAATCCGTCGTTGATGCCGTCGTTAGCTGAGCCGTCTGAGACGAGGTGATAATTCGCATCTATCATAGTTGTAGGCGTGTCGTTTCTGCGGACTATATTTCCTGAGACTGCCGATTTGCCAAAGCTAAACACTGTCGTGGTATAGTTGCTCCCGTTGCAGTTTCGTACCAGCATTGTTGCGCTTGAGGTCGGTGATTTCAAAAAGAGGTTGTTTTTAACGTTCTTTGTAGGCTCAGTGCCTTGGCAGCTTAAGGGATAGCTCATCCCCGTGCTGCCGCCCGCGTCAACGAACAAAAATGTTACAAATACATTGTTCACGAGCACAGGATCTGATGAATCGACAATCAGGCCGTTTAGTACGCTGGTATTCTTTGACGACTGGGCATTCAGAGTATTATTTGCAATGATTAAATCCGTTTTGGATTTTGTTACCCTGATCGCCGTCTGCGAATACGCGCTGCCTGCATCTATTATATTGTTGGTGATCGTTGCCTTGGAAAGATTTGCAAGATACGCGCCCTGGCTGAATGTGCCGGCATCTGTCGTATGGCTGCCGCCTTCGAATTTGTTGGCTGAAAGTGTTAGCTCCATAGCTCCATCTGCCCAGAAGGCTGTGGTCTGCAGTAGAGTTGGATTGCCTTTTATCGTGCAGTTCTTAAAAGTCTTTTTACCTGTACCCTGCAGCGAGACAGTCTTTTGTCCATCGATTGAAGCTGTCGAGTTTGCTGTGTTTTCGATGTGGAAGCCGTCGAACAGGATATCGTCGAGCGAGCCGATAAGAAGTGTTATATCGGAATCGGTTCTCTTTAATGTGGTTTTGTTAGTGCTGCGATATTCGCGCGCGGTGAAGTTCGAGTTAAATCCGCCGAACATTTTGACGCCAGCCTGCCACGTGATGCCGCTCATGTCGTAATCGCCTGTGGCAACTACGAGCGGGACGTTGTTTAGTTTTGCCTTTCCCAAGCCCGTTGCGAAGGTTTTTAGTGGTGCATCCTTTGTGCCTCGTGCACTGTCTGAACCGGCTGCCTCAACGAAAACAGCAAACTGTTCAGTCTGCGCCATATTATCCGCGCCAAATGTCGCCCAAATGGCCGCTCCGAGAGATTCATCGCTATCATCAAGGTCGCAGTCTTTAACAACTCCATCAGCATCATCGTCCGTAGATGAATGAGCTACACCTGTATCTGGAACATATGGACAAACATCTGTTGAATTTAACTCTGTATCTCCATCGATATTATCATCACAAACATCGCCAGTCCCGTCTGTATCTATATCTGACTGGAATGGGTTTGCTTTGAGAGGACAGTTATCAGTTGCAAGCACGCCATCGTTATCGGCATCGGCATCACACACATCGCCGATCTTATCTCCATCGACATCTGATTGATCGGTGTTCTGAACGATCGGGCAATTATCCAGATTGTCATTTATAGTATCGGCATCGGAATCTTTAGAGAGTGGGTTGTAACCCTTCGTCACCTCGTCGCCATCTCCCAAACCGTCACCATCTGTGTCGGCCTTCATGGGGTCTGTGCCTCGGTTTGTTTCATCCGTGTTCGTGAGTCCATCTCCGTCGGGGTCGTTCGAGCAAATATCTCCCACGCCATCCTTATCCTGATCGGCCTGATCGGAGTTTGCTGTTGAGGGACAGTTGTCCTTGCCATCGTTCAAACCGTCGCCATCGCTGTCCGCGTTTCTGGGGTCGGTATTCTGTAGTGTTTCAGCATCATTCTTCACGCCGTCGCCATCGATATCATCATCCTGATTATCGCCGATGCCGTCGCCATCCATATCACCCCACTCTGTTGCGAGCATGGGGAAGAGGTCAAACCCATCCTGGACGCCATCGCCGTCAGAATCGACCTTTGCAGGATCACAGCTGTTTTCTATTTCGGAGATGTTGAACATCTTGTCGCCATCGGCATCCATGTCATAGCTGTAAGTGCCTGACACAAGATCCTGGCCTGTGAC
Organism: Pseudomonadota bacterium; assembly: GCA_043818055.1. GTDB lineage: Bacteria > UBA10199 > UBA10199 > 2-02-FULL-44-16 > JBDRGF01 > JBDRGF01. The sequence continues at coordinate 10,653 of JBDRGF010000010.1, forward strand.
GTATGGCACATACTGCCCGGCAATCATGAGATCGCCTGCCGCGATTGAACCTACCTCCTTCGACTGCGTCGTTGTTGCTGTTGCGCGATACCAGACTTCAATCTTGAGATAGACGTTTTCTGTGGGTAGATCTGCAGAGGGCTCGAACGAGAATGCATATTTGCCCTCCTTATATTCGCCTACGATTCTAGATGAAAGCTCCTGATCGTTAGCAGGATCGACTCCCTTGACCGCAGCACCGGTATTTGCAACCAGCTTTGCCGCAACTATCGCTTCACCACTAAGATCGGTGATCCGCTTTGGAAACTGCGGATCGAGCTTGACGTCGAGCTTGCTCGTTCCACCCCCGCCGCAGCTTATAAGTGCTATTAGTAGCAGACTCGTCATTAGTGTGGTTGTTTTTATTCTCATAAATACCTCCTGTAAAAACCGCATGTAGCATGTGGCATGTAGGCAAAACCTAATTACCTCATCCCTCATTCGCCACCTCTTAGTTTTTTTATCAAAGCGGTTGTCATCTTTGATATACCCTCCAGTTTTTCAAATATCGGCCCGATATTTGTCCCACTGCAAAAACCCAAATCCTTTGCTATTATCAGCTGTGTCTCCAGCTCTGCTATAGATCCTCTTGATACATTCAAAAACTGAGTATATTCCTTCGCATGGAATCGCTTAAATCCCTCTGCGATATTTGATGGAATCGATATAGCCGATCTCCTCATCTGCGAACACAACCCATAAAGCTCTTCCCTGGGAAATTTCGAGGAAAGTTTGTATATGAACTTCACAACCTCTATTCCCTCCTGCCATATTTTCAATTCTTTATACGATGCAATCTTCATCTCTCTGCCTTTGCTTTTGCCTTTGCTTTTCCCTACATGCTACATGCTACATGCCACATGCTACATGCTGCCTTTGATTTTCCCTACATGCTACATGCGCCTTTTGCTTTTCACAAACCGTGCCAATTTCAACATCTTTATAAATCAGCAAGTTAGAATTTGCTGCATTTAAAAAGCGTCCGATTTTTGGATTCAAGCGTCCGACAAATCGGACGCCTTTGTTATCGTGCAACCAGTTCGACCCTTCTGTTTTTTCTCCAGGCGTCGGGAGTGTTCTGTGCATCGACCGGTTTTGTTTCTCCATAAGAGATAACCGCTGCGATTCTCTCCTTCGAAACTCCTTTGGACAAGAGATATGCCCTGACACTTCTGGCGCGCCGGTCTCCCAGCTCCTTGTTATAGGCCTCTGAACCTCTGTTGTCACAATGGACCTCGATGATCAGCGCTACGTCACGATTCTCGCTCAGCCATATCACATTCTGATCTAAGATTCTGGCCGCTGAGGGCATGATGCCGCTTGAGTTGGTCGCGAAATAGACAGTGCTGATGAGCTTCAACCCCTCTTCCCTTTCTGCGCGTTCATCTTCTACCGCCCTTTTGCTTGCCACACGCGAAAAGATGCATCCGGAGATGAGCGAGATTCCGCAGATGATTATGAAGAGCACTATCCATTTGTTGTTTTTAAGTTTCACTGTTGTCCTCCTAAAAGCAGCATGTAGCATGTAGTAAAAACCTTTCTACCTCATGCTGCTTTTTCTTTTTGCCTTTCACTACATGCCACATGCTACATGCGCCCTTGCTTTTTCCACTACATGCTACATGCGCCTTTGCTTTTTTTACTTCCCCGCCGATGTACCCAAACCGACAGTTATATCTCCTGAGCCTGATCCGCCGCCAGAAAGCCCGATAGCAAGACCCGCCCCGAGTCCTCCCAGAAGCAGGCCGACACCCGCCCAGAATAGCGGTCGCTTATATATCGGCTTATTCATGGAATTAAAAAATGTTGCCGGGGTATCGGGGCTGATCTCTGCAACCTTGAATGTTCCCTTCTCTATGTCATGTTTTGCCTGCTCAGAGATCTTGTTCGCGAGCTTCATTAGATTTGAATCGTAATCCCTCGAGTCTGCATTTATTCTGAAACTCACCGGCTTTTCTGCTACTGAAAAGCGGCGGTCTATCACCTGTGCCGTGACGAGATTTTGTGACGGATTGGTCGATAGCAAAACGAGTTTATCGGCCTGCAGTAGCCCTGCGAGCCTTGAGCTCCTGGCAACTTTGCTCAATTCAACTTCATCAGCTGCATTTTCGCTCCATTTGAGCTTGCCCTTTACGCTCGCCGATTTCCCATCCTTCAACGTAACGACCTGATTAAAATGTTCGTAATGACTTGCTTTCAAAGTGATAAGGTACTCGCCAACCGGCAACTTATCGAACGAGGCTGGGGTCATCCCCTGAGATACACCGTTGATATAAAGCTCAACAGACTTTGGATTGCTCGTAATTTTGAGCTTCGCTGATCCACTTTCAAAGATTTTAGCACGCGCTTCCTCCACCCTTTTTGCCAGCGATGGCGGCAGATCTGAGCTCTCAAGATCTATATTAGGATCTATCCTGACAATTTCAGCTGCAAGGGATGAGATGATCTCCTCTTCATTCAGAGCCTTCGCCACCAGCATCCTCAGGAGCATGGCGTCGAGCAGTTTGCCACCTGCGCTCTGGTATCCGACCTTTCTCAGCTCTTTTATCACCTTGTCGGCAAACTTCTTTGCATCCTTATACTTGAAATTGAAATAGGCATCCTTGGCGATATCGAGATCGTGGGAGGCTTTATCTTTGAATTCCTTCGATGTGATCACCTGATCATGATAGGCCGCGACATCTTCGACGAGCTTTTGATCGACTATCCTGCAGCAATCGCCGGAGGAAAGAAGGCCGCCAAGGTCGGATGTCACCTTGCCAAGAAATTCATCTTTCATTTCGGGATACAGGGCAACGGACGCACGGGATGCCTCGCCCGCATGAAGAAGAAGCGGTTCGAGGACGAGAAGAAGGGCAAGTATTAAAGATATCTTTTTCATCATATGTGAAGATAGCCTTAGCACAAACCGTGCCAAAACTCCCCTCACCCTTGGAGGGCTTGTAAATCAATGGGATAACGATTTGTCAAGGATTAACTGACCTTTCAAACCGTCCGATTTTCGGACGTTTTAGTCTATAAAATCGGACAATTCCAGTTCACGCCTGGCATTTAATTTTCACCCTGTGTCAAAATTCCGACTGTAACTACATGAAATGTCAAAATAATTACGTCAGATAATAATCAAGTGTTTTTTGTGTTAGTAAATTCAAGATGTTAAAAAGAAATCCACAACTAAAAACATTGGCATGGATTATGCCACTAACAAGGGGGAGTAGATTTTGATATTATGACTTTAAAAAAGGAGGGTTAGTATGAATTACAAATCTCAAATAGTTTCTGTCGTAGTTTTGTTGGGTGCGATTCTCATCGCTCCAGCATTGATGGCTGAAGAGATTTCCCAACCAGCCGCCCCTGCTCCGGCACCCGGTCTCGAACCTGAGGTGAATTCAGCAGCCGAAGTGCCTGTGCTAGGTGTAGAAGAAGCCCCTCAACCGATCGAGGTGCTCCAGCCTGCACAAATCATGTCGCAATCGCCTGAAACGATAGTAATCAGGTGGGATAAATCGGTCGTTTGGAAGATCCTTGAAAACCTGAGGGCGAACAACAAGCCGCAAAGAAAGCGGCTCGAGGGTGTCAAAGATGTCTCAGGCATGCAATATTCTATAACTGCTCTGGTTAATAAGGATGTAAATCTGTTCCCGGTAACTGCACAACAAATTGCAAGCGATGCAGCGCCGGAAGATAGCGTGGATATGATGAACAAATCTGTGAGCTTCCAAAGTGATCTCATACCACATTATGAAGTCATAATAGATGTAGGCAGGCTGATTCAGCAGCTGGGTGGCAACACAAACTCATATCTGATTAAAATCAAACTTGATTATATGGGAGAGGTTTTCAAGAGAAATAAGTTCATCGATAACGTCGTCATCGCATCGGAAGAGATGAAGGTAAAGATATACTCGTCACCTGAGAGTGATTTGAAAAATTAAAAGCAGCATGTAGTGTAAAATCTATTTGGTCTGGTTTTTGCCTACATACAACATGCTACATGCCACATGCGATTTTTCCCTTACCTTTTGACATTTCATTTCAAAAATGCTCAAAAGCCCTGAATTCAAACAACACAGGATGAGACAATGATTACTAAAACTATTTCAACACAATTCGGGTTTATTCCGCGCGCAAGAACCGGAACAACTTATTCGCCTTCAAACAATTTCAGATTAACACATACGGGTATAAAGCCGGTTTTCCAAAACGTCACATATGGCCAGATAGTGCAAATGGATGAAAAAGGAATATCATTATTTAATATACTTATGGAAGATGATGTCTGGACACCGGCAGCTGTCGATATAACGGAGATAAATTCAATAAGCGATCTGTATTATGAAATTCCACCAATACTGTGGGAGTTAAAACAACAACCGATAGAGGAATCCAAACTTTGCATGAAACTGATTGATCCGGATATGAATCAGATCGAAGAAGTGATTTTATTTCTTGAACAATCCATCCTGATCAATCCTTACAATCAGGATAAACTCTCAAATAAATTTGATTGCGACGTTAGAGGCCTCGTTCATCAGGCACTGCATTTCATCGGATGGTACAACTTCCTTAACAATGCAGATATCGGCCTTTCAACACTCATCAGTCATTTTCAGTTTTGCAGGGAGAAGGATTTTTCAGTCCTCTTATGGACTTTGTCATTATCCAACAGCCGCGCTAAATTTGCCTTTGCTATCGAAGCTGTGTCACGCTCAGAGGTGCTCGAAAGAATGATGTTATATCCCCCTGTCATATCAGCATTCAGCGAATTCTTAAATTCGGTAAAGGAAAATACTCCAATTGCACCCGACATCGACAAGTTGGAGGCTATCTGTAACCGGCTGTTCGATATAAATTTCAATGTTGATAACAGGAATGACCTTGCTTTAGCTTTGTGTAAATTTTACGAAGTCATTGGGGAAGAAGAGCTAGCGAAAAAGTGGAAAAGCGAATGTAGTATGTAGTAAAAACCTCACCCCCATCCGACCTCGCGGCCACCTTCCCCCATTCATGGGGAAGGGCTTGGTTGTTGTGATTTTACCACATGCTACATGCCACATGCGCCTTTTTCTTTTTATTCTACGCTGACTATTTCGACATCGAAGTGGAGTTTTTTGCCGGCTAGTGGATGATTAAGATCGAGCGTCACGTTGTCCTTATCGATAGCTACGACCACTGCCTGAAACTCGTGCCCCTGTGCAGAACCTGTCACGATATGACCC
>JBDRGF010000011.1:0-13409 GCA_043818055.1 Pseudomonadota bacterium
GGCTAACAGTGCGAATATGCAAACGATTTGACGGCGGCAGGGCGCATTGGGAGAGCGACACAGTATTCTGACTTTTTGTCCTTTCCAGAACCTCGCCATACCCTTCCTCCATGCATCTCCACTATCTTCTTCGACAAGGTAAAATCGAGGTCGGTATCTTCATTTAAAGCCATTTTATCTTTGTTGGCCACATAGGGAGTGGTGTTTGGGTAGATGTCCTTGACAGATACCATCAACATATCACCCTTTTTAAAGGTGGTGAAGGATATTTTGTTCTTTCTTTTGCCACCCCCCATCGCATGAAGGATGGTGGTAAAGACCTGAGAGAGCCTGTCCTCATCGCCATATATGCCAGCTATTTTTGGATCGATCTCTATAGAAAACTCCATGTTGCGCTTGAAGACCTCTCCCTGTGCTACAGCTCTGAGCAGCCTGTCTATATTAACCCGCCTCACATCCAAATGAAGCTGATTATTTTCAAGCTTTGAAATATCGAGCATGGTCTCGACCGTCTTCATGAGCCCGGTTCCTGATTGCCTTACCATCTTCAGATAGTTCACCTGTTCAGAATTCAGCTCGCCATACGTCCCATTGGCGATCAGTTCAGTGAGGCCGATTATTCCATTGAGAGGCGTCCTCAATTCATGTGAGAGATTTCTCAAAAGCTGATCCCTGAAGCGCTTCGATTCCTGCAGCCTCTTGTTCTGACTGAGGAGGAGGCTGTACATATTCGCATTGTGAATAACCATTGCGCTCTGAATGCTGAGGTAATTGAGCAGCTCAAGCGTCTCACAATCATAGTTATCAACATTTCCAAGATTGATAAGGCCATGAAGTTTGCCGGCGATAAAAACAGGTACAACAGCAAAGGCATTAAAGTGAACCATGTAACGAAGGGCTTCGTTTTTTATCCTGGACGGAGCAGAAGATTTGGAGATGACATCTCTAAGAACGATATTCTTATAATCTGTAATATAATCGAAAAAGATATCCCCCTCTTCTACGAGAAAGGATGTGAGTCTGCCCTTGAAAGTCGCCTTGACGCGAAATTTACAATCCGAACCCTTCACAAGAAAAGAACCCTCAGCGGCGCCAACTGTCGTAACAAAGAGCTCAACGATCGACTCATAGAGGCCAACCCCTCTCTTTCTGGCAGTCTTTTCGGTGAATGATTTTAGGATATCATGATAATCAAACCTGGGACGGCCGAGAAAACAATGAACAAACCACTCACGAAGATTTCTCCATTTGTAAATGCAGATCCCGCAAAGCAGAATGGATGACAAAATTAAAAAAAGAGACAAGAGATACGGATATCCCTTTTCTAATATGGAAAATAGCCCGTCCAATTTTAACACTTATCTCCCCCACCCTATCTCATTGAAATCTATCTTTGAATCCCCCAAAAACTAACATCGTGATTATACACTATTTTATTAATGATTGGAAGAGAATGATTGATAAAATGTTATTTTTTTTAATGAGTTGTGAGTCACTCATCACTAGTTTGCATTTCTCACACCTCTTGTGAGAAATGTTTCCAAATTTCAAATCTCAAACTCCAAATCTCAAATAAATCACAAATTTCAAATTCCAAACGAGAATCAAAATTAGCAAAGGAATTCCTTGATATTGTAAATTTTATCAATATTATCTCCCCACTATGAAAAAACATCTCATCACTACAATAATTCTTCTTCTCATCCCGTTCTCTTCATTCGCTGTTCCGCCGACCGGCATAATTACGGCAAAGAGTCTGGGGGCAGTGGAAAAGCACTACCTCGATCGCAAGGATATACGTCCCCGGGAACTTCTCGATGCTGCTTTGGAAAATCTTCAATACAACATTCCGGAATTTCAGATCATCAAGTCATCGTCCTCCAGCATCACTGTAAAAGTGGGGTTCGCGTCTAAGAATTTTAAAATTAGCCCGAACGTCACCCTCAAGGAGGTACCAACATTTTTATTCCACATCTATAAATTCCTGGAGGCAAATTACGACGGGGATATCAAACAGGATCAGTTTGAACCTTTGGCAATCGACGGAATCCTTTCGAAGCTCGACGCCCATTCATCGCTCCTCATCCCCAAGATCTACAGCGAATTCAACATTGGAACGAAGGGGGAATTCGGCGGCCTTGGAATGGTAGTCGGTCTCAAAGATGGAAAAATAACTGTGATCTCACCCCTTGACGACACCCCTGCATCAAAAGTCGGAATGCGGGCAGGTGACAGGATCGTTCAAATTGAAAATGAATCGACTATTAACATGTCTCTCACAGAGGCCGTGAATATGCTAAGAGGGCCGGTCGGCACCAAAGTGACAATCGTCATTGAGAGAGGAGCTGGCGAGAAGATAAAACTTGAGATGAAAAGAGCCAAGATCCATATAGACAGCGTGAAGTCCAAGCTGATCAGCTCAAGACCCTCAAACAAGATAGGATATATAAAGATAAAAAACTTCCAGTCCAATACCGACGAGGATGTGGCAAAGGCCTTAAAAAAATTCGATACAGGTGGAAAGATGACAGGATTGATCATCGATCTGAGAAATAACCCCGGTGGTCTGCTCGACCAGGCAGCCAAAATATGCGATCACTTTCTTGAATCGGGCGTAATAGTCTCGACCGTCGCCGCCGGTAATAAGTTTATGGATAAGGAGAACGCCCATAAGACTGGCACCGAACCTACCTATCCCATAGTCATTTTGATCAATCAGGGTTCTGCATCTGCATCCGAAATCGTTGCCAAAACCCTGCAGAACAACAGTCGTGCTATTGTGATGGGAGAGAATTCCTTTGGCAAAGGATCTGTTCAGACGATCTTCGATCTGGGTGATAATTACGCATTAAAACTTACAATTGCAAAATACCTCGCCAGCGGAACGACTGAGATCAAGAAGGAGGGCATCACACCAGATATCGAGCTCACTCCGCTATTCGCCGAAAAGGATACTATCAACATCATCCCCGATGAGAAAAAAGATTACGGAGAAGATTCTACAAAAAAGAAGGATGCTGTTAAAAAAGTCCCTACAGAAAAATCAAAATATAGCCTCTCTTTTTTAGATAAAAAGACTGAAAAGGATTGGGAAAAGATCAGCAAGGAAGAGCACGCAAAGGAGCCGAACATAGCAGATGATTTTGCGGTCAACCTGGCAATCAAACTGCTCACCAATGACAACATCAAAAAAGTTCCAAAAGTCATAGAGGAGCTCTCAAACGAGGAGCAACAGAAACTCACATCAGCCCTATCAAGTCTGAATATCGACTGGTCAGTTGGCAAAAAGCCTCTCAAAGCACAGCCCAACCTGACTGACAGCTTAAATATTTTCAACAGCAATAAGAGCAAGAAATTGGAATCGATCCAGTCAGGGGATGCTGTCAATTTGGTTCTCACTCTCACAAACAATGGAAAAGAGACCTTGCACAGGGTGATCGCCAACACAACTTCTGAAAATCCATATTTTAACGAATTGGAATTTGTATTCGGTACACTTAAGCCTGGCGAAAGCAAGAGCTGGACCAGAGAGGTAAAAATTCCATTGGCCATGCCTCAACAGGAGGTCGAGATCAAATTTGAAAACAAATATGGTCGAAATGCCAAATCTGCAGGGGAATTCAGCAAATCTATAACTCTGACTTCTGCCCCCTCCCCCCGATTCATGTTCAGCTATAAATTTTCAGGCGTTAAAACAAATTCTCCAGTTCCTCAGAAAAAAAATCTGAATTTAAAACTGAAGGTCAGCAATCTTGGCCCGGGGGCAACAAGTGATGAATCCGTTGCAACGCTTTCGACCGAATCCCCAGAAACTGTATTCATTCAGAAAGGAAGGGTCGATATTCCCCAGTTGAAACCGGGTGAATCAAAATCCATAGACTTCAGCTTTTATATTCAGCCTGATACAAAAACTGAAGTGGCACAGCTCGAGTTGATTTTATTCGATTCCAAAAATTTGGTTTCTATCAGCAAAAAAATACAGCTCAACCTGACCAACGGAAAAATCACCCCTCCGGAATCGGTGCAGTATCAGGCGCCAAAAATCACTTTGAGCAACATACCCAAAACCTCAACCTCTGCCACATTGAACCTGAAGGGAAAGATAGAGGATGATGAAATTGTGAAGGATTATTATGTCTTCGTAGGAAGGGAAAAACTTGTCTACTCCCTCTTCCCCAGGGCAAAAAATGAAGCGGTCTTTACGACAACCCTTCCACTGGAAAAGGGAAATAATCTCATCACTGTAATAGCAAGGGATCAGCACCGCCTTTCATCATCCAAAAGTTTTATCGTCAGACTGGTCGAAAAAGATAGCAAAACAATTCAAAAATGATGAAGATATTTGAGGGGTCGACAAACTATAACGAGTCAAGCCGGCATAAAACGATAGTTGCCATCGGCAACTTTGACGGTGTTCATCTTGGACATTTGAAACTTTTGCAGCTTGCAAAGGAGATGGCTAAGAGAAAAAACAGCAGGCTGCTGGCTTACACATTTTTTCCTCATCCCGCCGCCTTGCTTGCACCACAACTAGCACCTTTACTGCTGCAAACAATTGAACAGAGAAAGAGATCGCTTGAAGAGGCCGGAGTTGACATCTGTATAATTGAGCCCTTCGATCATGCCCTTTCCGGTGTAAGCCCTGATTACTTTTTTCATGAAACACTTCTAAACAGACTTCATGCCTCAGGAATCGTAATAGGATACGATTTTACTTTCGGCAAAAACAGGTCAGGAAATACTGCAATGTTGCAATCGCTCGCACAAAAAGAGAAAATAGAGCTCATCGTAACACCACCCCAGTTAATCGATGAAATTCTCATCAGTTCAACCAACATAAGACAGGCCCTGCGGGGTGGACAGATCGATTTGGCAAACAAACTCTTGGGCAGAGCTTATGAAATCACAGGATTGATAATACCGGGTCGCGGTTTTGGCAAAGAGATTGGCGCACGAACTGCAAACCTTAAACCGTACAGCCAGATCATCCCATCTGATGGCGTATATCTTACTGAAACAACAATTGATAAAACTTACCCTTCGATAACCAGCATAGGCAATAACCCTACATTCTCTTTTAAACAACATAGCATTGAGACACATCTTTTGGATACAGAGAGAGATCTGCAAGGAGTACAAGTTTCCATCAACTTTTTACACAGAATGAGAGATCAGAAAGCATTCAATTCGGTCGAAGAACTGACGCATCAGATCTCTGATGATTTAAAAGAAGCGAGAAAAATGCATGAGAAAAGAAAAGGGATTTGATCATCCAAGGTTGTTCGGCTTTCTCTATATAGATGATAGAGAACTCACGATCGCCCACAGAGTCGATCGACATCTGAGATCCATCGATCCAAAAATCAGATGCCTGCCTCTAAAAATCAACAAAAGGAAAATTAAGAATGTATATAAAGCTATGCGCCTTCTGGATATTGAGGGAGGAATTATAGCCGGTGGGTGTCAAAGATTAGGCACTTTCCGTATATATTAACCCGCTTTAATTTTACCTTCATTTTTATCAGTCTTTTGCTCTTATTTATTATCTAGTTACAAATTCTTGACAATGGGTATATTTGGCATGATTCTTGAAGTGAATATGTCATAGAGGTATTATATGAAACAAATAAAATTATCAGTATTGGTTATTGAGGATAACCCAGTCCTACTCTCCTTTTGGGAAAGGATCTTAAGCGACATGGGCATACCGAAGAAATCTCTTCACTTCACTTCAGATGTTTTGGAAGCAAAGGCGCTTCTCAGTAAGTATGCATTCGATCTGTTGATATCAGATGTTGTGTTGCCGGATCTCAATGGATACCAACTTGCACGATTCGCGATAGAAAAAAATCCTGGAATCAGAATATTGCTCACCACCGGATATAGCGCAAATTTGAGCAGATTTGATCTTAAAGGTTTAAAAGCCCATCTAATCCATAAACCGTATCAGGACCTCAACCGCCTGACTGCGATGATCTCACATGTAATAAATGATGAGGACCCATTCGAGGATGCCACCGAAGACAGTCATTCGGAAAATGACTTCTATCCCGATATCACGGAGTGGTCATTGTAATGCGACATGATTCGAGTATGCAAATTCCCGTAGGGGCGGTTCGCGAACCGCCCCTACAAATTAAAATCGGTTAGGATAACAAAAAAGTATTTACAATGAAACAAGGCGAACAATATCTTCAACTCCTTAAATCTTAAAACGCTCTACTCCCCAAAGGCACCAACCCTGCAAATTCGGCAATCAATCTTTGAACATGTCCATTCTTAAATGAAACAGTGACCTTTCTTCCCACGCTGGTTTTTTCACTGCTTTTGATTATGCCTATCCCTAACGTCGGATGCTGCACATGACAGCCGACCGGAAAATCCATAATTCGTTCATCAACAGGTCGTTGGTCAAAATCATCTTCAATTCTATTATTATTCGCGACCACACTACCCTGAGAATATTTATTAAAAGAGGCCTTCATCTGAAATTCATTTTTTACAAGCAAATTATTCCTGTGAACGATTTGATCCGGCAGCTCGTTGATAAATCTTGAAATCGCGCCATAACGAGTAACTCCAAATCGCTGCCTTCGACACGCTGAAAGAAGCGTCACTTTCTCCTTCGCTCGCGTCAAGCCCACATAGCAAAGTCGTCTCTCCTCTTCGAGTTCCTCTATATCTTCAATCGAGGATGCGTGTGGGAGAGTTCCCTCATCAAGCCCGATCACATAGACTATGGGAAATTCCAACCCCTTAGCCAGATGCAACGTCATGAGACTCACAACTCCAGCCGTCTCATCGAACCTGTCGATATCGCTCACCAAAGCGACCTGATCCATAAATTCGCAAAGAAGACCCGTACCCTCTTTCCCGGATTTGAATTCGCTTATTGCGCTCACCAGCTGGTTCACGTTTTCAAGCCTCACCTCGGATTCGAGCGACGAACTACTGACCAAATTGTCAAGATAGCCGCTCCTGTCGAGTATCTCATGCAGAATATTTGAAAGCTCCATCTCGAAATGACGAGCATGTAGCTCTTCAAAAAGTGTCCTTATCGAAATAAGGCTCTCCCGCGTCTTTCCTTTGATGCCTATTTCATCGAGTTTATACAGGGATGAGAAGAGAGAACCTCCGAAATCCTTTATCGTCAGATCAAGCCTCTCCAGACTTCGCTTTCCGATGCCGCGTGGAGGAACGTTGATGATTCTCGATAGCGAGACATCGTCATGAGGATCGAGAACAAGTCGCAAGTAGGCGAGCAGGTCCTTGATCTCCTTTCTCTGATAAAATTTCACTCCACCGAAAATCCGGTACGGTATCTGAAATCTCCTGAATGCATCTTCTATCGGCCTCGACTGCGCATTCATCCTGTAGAAGACAACCATGTCGCTGTAAAGTTTCCCCTTAGTCCTCTCTTCTGAGATCTTCTTTGCAACCTCATCTGCCTCTTCCTTTTCGGTCGGCGCCAGAATGAAGCTGATCCTCTCCCCTACCTCTTTTTCAGTCCAAAGAACTTTAGCTTTGCGGCCGGTGTTATTCGAAATCAGGGCATTTGCGGCATTGAGAATATTGCCAGTCGAACGATAATTCTGTTCGAGCTTGATCACGAGCGAACCCGGATAATCCTTTTCAAAATCGAGTATGTTTGAAATATCGGCGCCCCTCCAGCGATAGATCGACTGATCGTCATCTCCCACGACACATAAATTTTTCCTTGAGCCGGAGAGCAATTTCAAAAGGGTATACTGGGCATGGTTCGTGTCCTGGTACTCATCCACGAGGAGATATTTCCATCTATTGTAATGCGCATTCAGCACATCCTCATTTTCAGAAAAAAGCTTCACGACTAAACGAATCAGATCTCCAAAATCGACTGCAAAGGATGTCTGGAGGATCTCCTGATATCTATTATATATCCTCGAAATCTGTTTCAGATAGAAGTTGTCGGCAAGCTGTTCGAATTTTTTCGGGTCATGACACTCATCCTTCGCACGCGATATCTTTTCTACAACGGATCTTGGTGGAAATTTCTTAATATCGAGATTAAGCTCAGCAAGCACGCGTTTCACAAGGGCCAACTGATCATTATCATCATAGATGATAAAATTAGGAGCGAGTCCCGCTGCCTCGGAGCATCTTCTAAGGATATTGAGACATATCGAGTGAAAGGTTCCGACTGTGAGATCGCGATAACGATTACCGACTATTCTCTCCAGACGAGAACGCATCTCGCCGGCTGCTTTATTTGTAAATGTCACAGCCAGAATATTGGAGGCCTGTACCCCGTTCGCCATGAGGTGCGCGATGCGGGAAATCAAAACCCTTGTCTTCCCGCTTCCCGCCCCTGCAAGAATCAAAAGAGGCCCATCCAGATGCTCAACTGCTATTTTTTGTTGTGGATTTAATTCCATAAATTTTGACTGATTACTGACAACTGAAAACTGACAACTGTTTTTTCACTCCACCGTCACGCTCTTCGCTAAATTGCGGGGTTGATCGACATCCGTCCCCTTATAATCAGCAATGTAATATGCTATCAACTGCATAGGTATTGCAGCAAGTATCGGCGTAAGATGCGGATGAATGTTTGGAAGCGCTATAGTCTCATCGACGAGATCATCCAACCTGGCATCACCCTGCGAAACCAGCGCGACCACAGAGCCGCTCCTCGCTTTAACTTCCTCAATGTTACCAAATATTTTTTCGCTGTAGGAATCCTTCGGCGCTATTGCGATTATGCATACATCCTCGTCAACTAGTGCGATGGGACCATGCTTCAATTCTCCCGCAGGAAATCCTTCAGCATGCAGATAAGAAATTTCTTTTAGCTTCAACGCCCCTTCCAACGCCACAGGATAATTCATTCCACGTCCTATGAACAAAACCTGCGCTGAATGAGAATAAGCGACAGAGACTTGGTTGATAAAATCCGCGACATCCAAAACCAGATTCAGATAGCGGGGAATCATTTGTAAATCTTTAAAAATAATTTCTCTGTCATCGATCTTCCGACCCTTTTTCTCACCTAGATAGAGAGCCATCATATAAAGAAGAAGGAGCTGCGCAGTAAAGGCCTTGGTGGAAGCGACCCCTATCTCCGGCCCGGCTTCTATATTCACCGTCGCATCGCTTAACCTTGCAATCGAAGATCCCATGACGTTGCAAAGGCTCAATATAGAACAGCCGGCATCTTTGGCCAGTTTCAAAGCCGCAAGAGTATCGGCAGTTTCACCAGACTGCGAAATCGGAATCACCAGAGTCTTTTTGTCGATCAAAGGACCACGATATCTGAATTCAGAGGAGTAATCTACGATCACCGGAATTTTTGCCAGATTTTCTATCCAATATTTTCCGACCAGCGCTGCATGATAGGATGTTCCGCAAGCTACGATCGCAATTTCATCTATATCATTCTTTTCAAAAACGGCATCAATCTCAGGAAATTTTAATTTTGATCTCTCCTCAATTCTGTCTTTAATAATCCTTTCCAAAACGGAGGGCTGTTCAAAGATCTCCTTGAGCATGTAATGTTTGAAGCCACCCTTTTCAGCCATAGATGAATTCCATGTGACAAAATATGGATGTCTCTTAACTTTGACACCGCTATTATCAAAGAGCTGTATCTCTTTCATGCTGACAATAGCCAGCTCTCCATCCTCCATTGAAAGAACTTTTCTGGTGTAGGGAAGAAGTGCCGGGATATCCGATGCGATAAAATTTTCACCATTTCCTAGTCCAAGAATGATGGGTGAACCGGATTTCGCTACATAGATATTTTCCGCATCAGATTTGTGAATCACCGCCAACGCGTATGAGCCGCGAAGCTCGAGGATTGCCTTTCGAATAGCAGCTACAGTATCCTTCTCCTTTTTCGAGTGATACCAGATCAGATGACAGATCACCTCAGTATCGGTTTCAGATACAAATTCATGTCCATCATCTGCTAACATTTTTTTTAATTCATTATAGTTCTCAATGATTCCGTTGTGGACGACAGCGTAGCCGCCGGCTGCGTGAGGGTGGGCATTTCTTTCGGAGGGTTTTCCATGTGTAGCCCATCTCGTATGACCGATTCCAAGAGTGCCGGAGAGTGGGGATTCTTTCAAGACCTTTTCAAGGTTAACCAACTTTCCAAAGGCCCTGGTAATCGAAATCTTCCCGTTATTCATTATCGCAACACCGGCCGAATCATAGCCGCGATATTCCAACCTCTTCAGTCCATCGAGAAGAATATCTTGAGCATTTTTCTTCCCGATATATCCGACGATTCCACACATATTATGTTCCCTTTTTCTTTCGTTTATAGTTTTCGATATTCTTCTGCTCCACACGTGAAAGCGCAAGCGATTGTGCAGGCACATCTTTTGTTATCGTTGACCCGGCGCCTATCGTAGCACCCTTTCCTATCCTGACAGGGGCGACAAATTGCGAATCGCTACCCACGAAGACATCCTCTTCGAATATCGTTTGAAATTTCTGAAAGCCGTCGTAATTGCATGTGATAGTACCACAGCCGATATTCGTCCTTGCTCCGACAACAGCATCGCCAAGATACGTGAGATGATTCGCCTTAGCACCCTTTTCAACCTTCGTCTTTTTCACCTCTACAAAATTCCCGATCCTCGCATCTTCACCGATCTCACTCTCCGGCCTAATTCTGGCGAATGGACCGATCTTCGCATTTTTCTTTATGATACTACTCTCAAGAACTGAGTAAGGTTTGATCTCGACACCATCTTCGACTGTCATATCAGTAAGCACAGCCCCCACACTTAAGAGACAGTTTTCCCCGATCTTAGTATTTCCAAAGAGACACACCCCCGGAAATACTTTTGTGCCAGATCCAATTTCGACGCATTCATCTATATAAGCATTATCGACGTCGATAAATTCCACACCATTTTTCAAATGTTTTTCGTTTATTTTATTCTTCATAATAAATAAGAAGCCTGAGGCCTGATGTCAGAAGTCAGAAGTCAGAGGCCTGAGGCCAGTTACCGCTAGCAACCTTTCAACCAGGGACCAGCAACATTGCCTTATAATATCAATTAGTTACCAAATGTTTTAGGACTCCCCTATCCACAAAGAAGGGCAGAATATAGCCGATACCGGCTCAATAAGACAAGCTAATTTTGACATTCGCTCAGAATCGTACTATACATATGTTTGCTATGAATCTTTCCAACGCAAGACATATTTCAAAAAGCCTCAAACTAGAGGTGATCACTATCACATCAAAATTCAAAAAACATCTCTCATCTGCTATCATCTTAAACTCGATCGTATTGATCATCCTCTTTGGCACTATCGGATATGTCACTACCATGCCGACGACGAAGCCATCCAAAAATGAAACAACTTCCGATCTAAATCTCGCGCTCGATCTCATCAATGCACAGAAGAGAGTTCCAAATAAAACTGAAGTTGCAATTTCAACTGTCACAATTCCTGAAATAAAGGCTGAAGAGTCTACACCGATCGCGGTTGTAGAAGTTAAAGAAGAAAAGGAACCGGTAAAGCAAAACGATGTAAATCTGGAAATTGAAAAGATTGTGAAAAAAATTGGTGACGATTCTGATCAGAGCAAAAGAAAGCGGGCATTAGTTGCCAGACGAAATAAAACAAGCGCCGTCGACACACTCGACAACGAAACCGCCAGACTCCACTATCTAAAAACCAACAATATCAAGAAAGGGAGCGTAACAACTCCCACACCTGAACCTGAGATGAAATACTACGGCATTGACAGTTCTGTATTCATTCCATTTGAGAACGATCCACGGTAGATGAGGGGTCGGGAAATTTTTCTGGCAAATGCTTCATTTACCGACCCCTCATCCTGAGCGAGTGCTTTGATCGAAGGATCCAGAACCGGTTATAATGTTTCACTTTTTTGAGAAAGACCCCACCGCCCCCCTCAGGTCGATCAATAACTCCAAACATATTCAAGTGACAAGTTGCAAGGATCAAGACTTGAGGCTTTTCCCCTCTGCCCTTCCCCCAATGACATTTTCCTCTGTGCCCTTCCCCCTTTTTGACGGGGGAAGGTGGCTGAAAGCCGGATGGGGGTGAGGGTTTTTGGACCAAATTGTGACATTCTATCCACGCATCTGTTTCTTTCCAGTACTATCCCAATCCCAGAACAGCCTTCACATACACGCAGTAGTCGCAGTTCGTAGGCTCGTAAATATTTCTTGTATGGGTCCAAAGCATTTTGTTCGCTTTATAATATTGGAACATAATAAACCTGCCAAGAGAAATCGAATTTCACCACCACAGTTTTTATAAATTTCACGTATCACTAAATCACTAATCGGCAATTTACAAGGATTGTCAGTATCCTGTGAAAGTTTTTTTGCTCTAATTTTTAGAATATCTACTGCCTCATTTTCATTCAATGATTCAAGATATGTTTCAGTCCCTCGAAAATTATCAACCAACCTTGCGCCATTTGGATGTTGCCTTATTGCGCCATACGCCCCCCTTAGCCCTAATAAAATAACCCAGAGCTTTTTTATTGAGAACAATTCGTCTCGCAGCTCATTTAATATTTGCACCAGAATATTTATATCTACGATATCAAGGTTATTGATGATCACATATATTCCATTCTTTTCGAGATCCGGAAGAGCATTTTCTAAGAGTTGACGGTTGATTTGAGCCAACTGGCTTATGGATGCCATTGACGGATGAGCCTGGCCCTGGGAAGCGCCACCATATGAAGCACCAACCCCTACACCTGAGCACCACCTGTCGGTCTGCTTGCAGAAACAATCAGTTCGTTAATCCATTTGTGACGTTGATTAATCTCTTTTGGAACAGAGCGCTTCAACTCATCGTATATGTGCATTAAAGAAAATATGATACTTGAAGTTATCTTCAACATAAGGCTTTGCGCAGTTTCATCGGAATTGATTTGAAGTTTATTCATATTTGGAATCAGACGCGAGGGTGAATGGGCAATGTCCTCGAATTGTGTTTTTGGCTTATCAAAAGAGGTAACATACTGCATAACATTCACAAAAGTGGTTTTCCCCACACCTGGATTGCCTGTAACCAAGTGAATACAGCCTTCTAAACCGGCCATTTGTGCAAGATAACTGTGAACATCGCCCCGCCGCCCAACAAACTTTTCAAATCCTTCTTTTGATGGTTCCAAAGGGTCAGTAAAAAAGGGGTTTTTGATAAATCCAATAGCTTCATACATACAAATCTCCTTTATTATCAATGATATAACTCAATTTGCAGAAATTTCTGCTAATTGAGTTATGGGCACCTCTAAAAACCTATGATTCCCGCTTGTCATCCCCGCGAAGGCGGGGATCCAGATTTGGCTAATACCTATCAATACTGGATCCCCGCCTTCGCGGGGATGACACGAAGAACAAAAAGAACAAAACAAAGTA
>JBDRGF010000012.1:0-11267 GCA_043818055.1 Pseudomonadota bacterium
TATCGAGGATATCAAGCCAGTAATGCCCTGTAATAACCAAGTAATTTTAAGGTTTTGTAGGGGCGTGGTTTCCGCGCCCGTTTGCGTCCCCCGTGGACGTGAAGCGTCTCTACGGGGTCATCCCAGCCCCACATTGTCATCCCGGCCTCCGAGCCATTGTTGTCCGGTTAAGAAAAAAAAGATTTCGAGGAAACATATATATAATGAGAAGCTTGGAATATTTAAATGATGTTTAGATTTGTTTTGTTTGTCACCCCGGACCTTGATCCGGGGTCCAGAATTAGTTTAAATATTCCAATAGGTTCTGGATCCCGGCTCGGAGGCCGGGATAATAATAACTTAACCGGACAACAATGGCCCCCGAGCCGGGATCCACATAATGAATTCAGGCGAGGTGACCTTGCCCCAGTTTCTCAAATTGGGTATTCTATACACCACGAATTCTCGGTTTGCAGCCGGAGCTAATTACATGTTTTTTGTAAGCCATTGAAATTATTGCCTTATTTATCTCGTAAAAATCTATAAAATTCAATCTTTTGGCATCTTAGTTGCAAATACAAGTGACGAAACCGGTGGCGATAAAGCCACAATAAAACGGAGGAGTATATGGCAAGAGTCACGAGAAAAGATATCTATAGAATGGACAGTAACCGAGATGGAAAGGTGACTGAAGATGAGATTAAGCAATTTTACTCTAAAAATAAAACTCGGTTTGATGGTAAAAAAATCGAATTTGGTGGAAAGACGTATGAGAGCTGGATAAAATTTTTAGAGGCTCACAAGAAGGATATTACAGATTCAGCTTGGAATGTGAAGCCTCATGATGCAAACGCTAAAAATGTTAATAAAGCACTTGCGCAGATTCGAAACGACTATTCTAAGGTTTTATCGTTGAAGGAGCAGGTTGCACAACTCCAGCAACAGATTAAGAAGGGTTCGACTCCAGAGCTTCAGAAACAACTTAAAACTATGCAGGCACAGTTAGCAGCATTTCAAGCAAGGCTTGGTGCCAAGCTCTTGAAGGCGAAGTCGTTAGCGAAAGCTGCGGGAATGTCTGAAGATCTTCGAGGGGAGTGGTTCAAAGAGGCCGGTCTCAAACAGCCATCAAAATCGTTTGGCAACTTGAACATCCCTTTGAAGGGTGCTGTAGCTTCAAAGGGTTTAGGTGGGAATATGAACCTTGGAAAGGCTATTTCCGACGCGAGCTCATTTAGCCCTCCGGCAAGCTGGGGTAGTCAGTTCGGTCCGAAATCTGCAGATTTTAATTTAAGCTCCATCATGCAGGATCTCAATCTCGAGGCTTTAGACAACGTCTTCAAAACACAACAGGATGGCGATAAACTGATGAGGCTTTTCTATTATTATGCAAGGATGGCGGCCAGCGGAGACATGGGTGCGATGTACGAATTTATGAAGTTCATCACATATATCATCTCGAAGGATAAGGCCAAGCAGCAGGTCGAGATGGGTAAAAAACTTATCAAGCTTCAGTCCGATGCGAGAAAATGGACGAGCGAACTGTTGGCTATGGATTCCTCAAAATCAGGCGATGAGTTTTCAAAGAAGATGATGGAGGTGAAGAGCGAGACCGATTCAATCGCAACATCCCAGAAGCTCATAGCGCAGATGATGGAGGAGATGGCACAGGTCGTCGAAACTCTCACCAATTCGACTAAGGCAGCTCTCGACGCGCATGGCAGGATATTGAGAGTAGTCTCGAGGATGGGATAAAAAAGCTGTCAGCTGTCAGCTCTCAGTTGTCAGTCAGAGAAGAGACAGGAGAAAAGACTTGCCCTTACAGCTCTATAAATGATATTTTTACCCTCTCAAAAGAGTTCAGAGGAGGAAGGATGAGTGATAAAGAGGGTAAGGCAAAAGAGGCCGACGCGACTGAGGAGTTTTTCAAAGAATTGGAAGAGGCCTCAAAGGATATACCGGAAGAAGAATTGAAAAAAGGGGCGGAGAAGATCCGCCGTTTTATTAGCGGCGATGTTGGTTGGGCGGAACTTTTCGATTTCACGCCGGAGATGCTGATGCAAATGGCAGAATTTGGTTATCTTCAGTTCAAACAAGGGCGCATGCCTGACGCCGAGAGAATCTTCAAAGTATTGACAGTTCTTGACTGGAACAATTACTACTATCACTCCATGATGGGGACGATTTTGCAGCGCCAACACAGGTATGGTGAAGCGATAGCAGAATATGGTCAGGCGCTTGAACTCTTTCCTGATGATGTCGTCAGCCTCACCAATCGCGGCGAGGTTTTCATGCAGCATGGTTTATATAAAGAGGCAAAGGCCGATTTTGAGACAGCTATTTCGCTCGATCCGAAGGGAAAGGATAAGTGGTCGAACAGGGCGAGGATGCTTTTAGCTCAGTTGCAAGAGAGGGTTCGTGAAAAAGAGGGGGCTAAACCTAAACCCAAGGAGAAGAAGTAATGGTTGATCGCGTAGTTCGTGGAGGAGTTGGGGATTCTGATCTTCGGGCAAGGCTCGAGAAGGCTGGAGTTATTGATGAGCTCGCCAAGGGAAATATCCACGAGGTATTAAAGCGCCTGCCGGGAACTGTATCCATTAAAGATGTCGAACAGTTTCTTGCCTCACAGTTGCAGAGGCTCGAGAGAAACATCTGGCAGGATAAGGAGCGCGTCTATTCATTGCAGGGCGAGCCGCCGCCACCGAGTCCAATCGATTTTAAAGATCACGATAAGAAGGTCGAATTAAGTTCAAAGGACAGGGAGTTCATCAAAAAGAATTTAAAAGCTGGTGTTGTCAAAGGGCTTGGTAAGGCTGTTGTAACCGGAAAGGCTGTAACCTCTGGAAAAGCCGCCAATGCACCTATGACAGAGGATGAGCTGCATAACATGGTCGATTCTACTATTGCTGACGCTGAACAGCAGATGCGCGATATCGCCTGGTCTGTTGCAGTTCGTCAGTTCGATATGGAATATCAGAGAAGAAATGACGAGATCATAAAGGAGATCAAAAAGCTCTTCGCCCTTGCAAAATCAGGCAAAGTGGATGCGGTCTTTTTAATTCTGGCACTCACCAAGGTGAAGATGATGGAGGATGGCAAGACCACAGCCCGTCTGGGTATGGAGATGGGGCATTACAACGAAGAGATGAATCGTGTTTCTCAGGAGCTCTACGGCAAGGACTCAACGGCCGATTATGGAACATTGCAGCTGGGCGCCCAGGAGATGAAGGATATGAATTTCAATATGGAGCAGATGACCATGTCGCTGAATAAACAGATCGGTCAGCTGGAAGAGGCGATAACATTTGCGCAGGATTCGACTAAAAATATTCTGTCAACACGCAGAGAGATAATCAATCGCGTTGGCAGCGTGTAAAGTATTGTAGGGGCGCCCCCCCGTGGTCGCCCTCTGATAGGAATTCCGGAATGGAAGAGATTAAAAAGGAAAAAATGGCCACTGTGAATATCGGCGATCCGACCCCCGATAGAAAGCGGAGGATTGTCGAAGTTCTATACGCGTTTTTGGAGGACAAGATCTCGATCGCCGAACTATCAGGCGTCTCCCGTCAGGACATGTACAGGATGGCAGAGGCCGGATACGTGAAATACAAACATGGCAGATATGAAGAGGCCGAGAAGATATTCCGTTCGCTAATCGTGCTCGATCACAGAAATCCATACTTCCATTCCATGATGGCGGCCATCTATCAACGCGAAGGACGCCTGGTCGAAGCGATCATGGAGTACGATTTAAGCCTCAAGGTCAACCCCGAAGATGTCGCAGTTTTTGTGAACAGGGGAGAGATATATTTGAGAAACCACAACTACCGCAGGGCGGCCGAAGATTTCCGCTCGGCAATCCTGCGAGATCCAAAAGGTTCCAACCTATGGGCCAACCGCGCCCGCTCACTAGTCATAGCCCTCAAACGCCAGCTCGAGAGGGATGTGGGGAAAAAGAAATAAAAAAAGCATATAGCATATTGTGAAAAATATTAGTGTTGATTTTTTGTTTTAAGTTTGGAATTTGTGATTTGTTTGAGATTTGATGCTTGAGATTTGGAATTTCCTGGCATTTCTCAGCATATGTCTACACCCTATATACCTGAACCCCAACCTCTTCTTTTGTCAGAACTTTAAACTTACCGGGCTGTAAGCTAGGGTCGAGTTTGAGACTGCCAAAGGCAATGCGTTTGAGGTTGGTCACCTCATGGCCCAGAGATTCAAAGAGCCTTCGGAGTTCTCGATTTTTTCCCTCTGTCAATTCAACGATCAAATGCGATTCTCTATTGCTCACCTTACGCAAGGTCATCTTGGCAGGCTTTAAGAGCTCATCCTCGTCCCAGATTCCATCTATTGCCTGATCTACTTTCTCCTGCGTGAACCTTCCCTTTACGGTCACGACATAAGTTCGCAAAATCGCGTTGGCCGGATCGGTCAAATAATTGGATAGCTTTGTGTCGCTTGTCAGCAGCAAAAGTCCTGAGCTTGCCATATCGAGGCGTCCAACAGGATGGAGGTGTTTAAGCTCCTGAGGCAGGAGGTCGAAGATCGTTTTGCGGCCGAGTTCGTCGCTTCTGGTCGTGACTACTCTCTTTGGCTTATAGAACATGATTGTCTGCCATTGGCTCTTTTGAAGGATTTTTTCATCTAATGCGAATTTGTCTTTTTCAGGCACGACCTGATAAAGCGGATCCCTGATGATTCTCCCATTGACCTTGAGGCGCCCCTCCAACACCCATTTTCTGGTCTCAGAGCGGGAGGCGATCCCCAGTTTAGACAAAGCGCGTTCCAACGAAACCTTTCCATGTTCTCTGGCCATAGATGCTATTCTAAACCTTTTATTTCAAAATGAAGCAAGATATTTTAGCAACAAATTTGTATTATTGCCGATAACACGGATGTAAAAATTAAATAAAAGCAAAGGAGTGATTATGACAAAGGGTATTAAGATTGGATGGACTCCACCGGCAATAGTTCCCAGTATGGCGACAGACACTATGCAGAAATCAGTTATTTACGGACATGGTCCAGAGGATTCCAGATTTGAATTGGATCCAGTCACACCGGGGATTTCGCAGCAGCAATCGCCGATTGTTCCAAAGCAACTTGCACCAAAATCACAATTCAATATTGATGAAGCAAATAAAGCCCTGTCTGAAGGTCGTTATCCAGATGCTATGTTCTATCTTGAGGGAGTTACAGGTGCATGGATCCGGAAAGGGGAACCCGAATTAGCCCTCGACTGTTTGGGAGCCGCGAAGGAGATGTCCGAAACACGTTTCAATGATACCACGTTTCGAACAGAGCTGCGATTAGCGGGGCACGCCCATGCTTTGGGAAGGGAAGACCTCGTCGATTATTTCTTTTCCCGGACACACGAACTGATCGAACGGACATCGGATGAATTTAAAAAAGAAGAAATCTGCTTCGCAACTGGCATAACATATGCGAAAATTCAAAGATTTGATAAAGCCTTTGAATTAACTGAATTAGTTCAGGATAGATTTAACTACTATCGCGTTATTGCCGAAAAAATTATCGAACAGGGAAATGCTGAGCTTGCAGAGGAAATCATCCTAAACAAGGCTGTACCCGCTGCGCGTGCAGAATTAAATCGCATAGAATATGGCATGCCGCATCTCATATATGCTGCCGAAATGTTGATGAAGATGGGCAAGGCTGAGTCTGCAAAAGCATTATTGGATGAAGTGGCGCAGGCATATCATGCGATTTCCTGGCATCAGATCGATCTCAAGTTCTCGTATCGAAGCAATGCTGAGAAAACAGCGGTTCTTTATGCTCAGCTTGGTTTTAGAGATGAAGCGATCGATATGGTGAACAGAGGCTGGTTCAGGGAAGATGTTCTCAACGATATTACGCCTGAAGAGCTGCAAACTCATAAGCTCGAAAGGATCAAAGATCATTGGAAAAATTTGTGGAGAGCGCTGAATCAATAATTTCTCAATTTTCATGCCAATTATCGTTATTTTACCGGAGGGTTTTCGTGCTTAAAAAAGTTTTCCCCAATTAATGTGGATAAGTGTGTTGATATTGTGAAAATTTCGATGCCTTTTACAAGAAAGGAGTGTGAAATTGCGGATTGATAATTTAGGAGGCAATGTTTAGTAATATTTTACAGGGTGTTATCACGATAATAAAAAAAACCCTAAGAAGTTACTTTCAGAGACCATTTATCCACAAATGTGAATAACTTTTTCGAGGCCTACACAAAAAAGGGTAGTTTAGAGAAGTTTTTGAAGTAATCCTTTAAGGTTTTTTGCCTTTGATAGGTCAGAGACTGAAAAGATGGAACGGCCTTGAGCCCCAAGTTTCTCATACTGGTCGGAAATCAACCCTTCATTTATGAATGCCTGGATCACGTTGTAGAATGTCTGCGAAGATGTCGCTTCGACCCTCGAAACAGAGCCCAGTAGAAACATCTCATTGGCTGTTTTTAACATCGCCTCTTTGAGGTCTTCTTCGGAAATCTCGTCCGGCAGGTCGGATACTATCGAGGTCAGGGCTATATAATAGGTTTCAAGGTAGCTCCTGATCTGTTCACTAAGGTGGAAGGTATCCAGCGAATCTTTGATGTTTTTTCCACACCACTCAATAATCTCATCCAGATCCTCTTCAACCGGTTCATTGAAAAACTCCCATTTCAGGAGGCTGTATATCATGTTGAATTTCTCTTTGATCTCTTCTTTCGAAGCCTCACCCGCGTAATACATTATATATGCGATCAGAGAGAGCGGGGCCGTAAAGTTTATAATCCCGTTCTTGTAATAGCTTAGATCGGTGCGTTTGGCGGTAGAGATCTCATAAAACGGCACTTTCGAATCGGCATGCAGCGAGATCAGTCTTTTGCTTTCAAATTTAGCCAGCGCGTCTTCTAACGATCCCTTTCTGTCCTTCATAAGCCTCTGTCCCACAGGAAAATTCTTTTCGATCATCCAATCGAGCAGCAGGTCCGCTGTTCTGCTGATGTCGCTTAAGCCAAACCCCCTCTCCTTTGTGGAGAGCAGCGCTGATGCGGCTAAAGCTGTCGGCGTGATTACGATGTTTTTGTTGATCTCTTTCATTATCGAGTTGGCGATGCCATCGACCGGATCGCTGGATGGATTGATTTCTATCGGCGAGCCGAAATTGATATGTATTCTTCCGTATCGATGTTTTTGCTTCCTTAAGAATCTCATGAGCGAGAAGAGGTGCTGAAAACGCTCTTTCTCTTTTTCCTTTCCCTTCATCTCTTCCATATATTTTGATTCTTCGATCACGCTGTCATATGTGAATGTGACAGGGACGAATGTGAGACTTTCCTTTTTTGCGACTGATGCCGCCTTACAATACATCTTGATCATTCCCAGTCTGGGAAAAAGCGATTTTCCGGTTCTTGAACGTCCCCCCTCGATAAAGAATTCCTGAGTGTATCCGGCTTTGATGAGTGTTTGGAGGTACGATTCAAAAACCTGTCTGTAGAGGGCGTTTCCTCTGAACGATCTTCTCAAAAAATACGCACCCCCGCGCCTGAAGATCGCACCGAGCGGCCAGAATGAAAGGTTGAGCCCGGCGGCAACTAGGGGAGGTGTCATCTTGTTGTTATGCAGAACGAATGAGAGGATCAGATAATCAAGGTGGCTGCGGTGATTCGGCACAAGAATCAGCGGTCCTGCTTTTGCAATCTCTTTGAGGCGGGAAAGATTCTCTTCATCTATGATCAAACCGTCGTAGAGGTTTCTGAAGACCCACGACATAAATCTGTTGGCGAGTTCGATGAAAGTATAATTGACGTCGGCGGCGATCTCGTTAATGTAGCGTTTGGCCAGTATCTGAAGATGCTCAGTCTCTTTATTGCGTTCAATCGCAAGCTGGGAAATCTTGTTCTCAAGGTTTTCGTCTTCGATAACCTCTTTGATAAACCAGCTCTTCGGCCTGATCGGCGGGCCAATCGTCTGGGTTCTTTTGATCTTTATTTTTTCCAGTATGGTCTCTTTAAGCTTTTGCGTCTCTTCACCCTTTTTGCATGTGGAGATGAGATCCTTAAGGTTGATCGGATCAGACAATACCGCCAGCGCGTGCTGGTTATAATGTCTTAGGAAGAGAATCTTCCTTCTTAAAAATCCCGGATTTTCCTTCTCTCCGAAGAGGATATTGAAGAGGCTATTTGGATTTGATTTCGAATGGTAATTCCAGATGAAATCGATCGGGACTATCAATATCGGCTTTGGCGCTTTATCCTGATTTTCGATGAGGGCGAGGAGGAGCTGTTCGCTCTTTTCCGGAAAGAGTTCGTCATCCTTGAGCTCGGAAGCGGAAAGAGATAAGAGAAGGGGAGAGCCTTCTAAGATAGTTTTGGCGATGAAGCCCGTTGATATCGGATCGCGAATATATCCAAATTTTTCGATCTCCTCCCATTGGCTGGCTAAAGTTTGCTTGAGGTCATGCCATTTCAACCAGAATCTGGTAGATACATCATTGGTGATTGCAGAGAGTGGAAGCCCCAGTTCGAGAAAGAGGTGGTTGAAATAGAGGTGCTCTAACACTCCTAAGTCCTTGCCGACATATACGATGGTGTGGTCATGCGAAAGAATTGAAAGATCATGATCGCGAGGTGCATGATAATTCACATGTTTATAGTAGTGGGGCAGGATCTTTTCCGCGATCCAGTTGTATTCCCTCCTCATCTGAGACGCAAAGCTGTCGCCATCGGATGTCTTGGGAATGAATCCCGGCCGGATGCGCTTGCAAAGCTTGTACAGAGGCAACGCGCCCTTAAGGCATATATGTGAAAAAAAACGCTTTTCTTCCGTCATCTGGCGAATCATGTGCCAGATTCATGAGATGTTCAAGACAATTTTTTCACCTTGCTTTCTTGAAGGTAAATTGGTTTCTATCGATCCTCGATGGAGGAAATATGGGGAATATAAGGAAGTTGCCAAAGGCGTTGATCGAGAAGATCGCAGCCGGAGAGGTGGTCGAGAGGCCAGCCTCTGTTGTGAAGGAGTTGGTCGAAAACTCGCTCGACGCGGGCGCTAAGGCTGTACGCGTGGAGATTCTTCAGGGCGGGCGCTCTCTTATTAGAATTGAGGATGACGGATGCGGCATCGGAAGGGATGATTTAGAGCTAGCTATAGTTAGGCATGCTACGAGCAAAATAGCCGAAGAAGAGGATCTCTTCAATATCATGCAGTTTGGGTTTAGAGGAGAGGCGCTCTCTGCAATCGGGGCTGTCTCTAAAATGACGATTTCAAGCAAATTATCAGATGCCCTCGAAGGTTGGAGCATTCATGTCGCTGGTGAAAAGATCGAAGGTCCAACACCCGTAGGTTGCAACAAGGGAACAACAATTGAAGTGAAGGATCTCTATTTCAACACCCCTGCGAGGGAGAAGTTTCTTCGCTCGAAGGGTGTCGAATTCGGTCACATCGCATCTGTTTTCGAAAAGCTCTCTTTGATCAGCCCCGCCGTTCGTTTCGAACTGGTGCATGAGGGGAGGGTGGTCAAGGTGCTTCCATCTGTTGTAGATTGGAAGGATAGAATATTATCATCGTTCAACATCGCTGATAAGGGATCGCTCATAGATCTCGAAGAGATCGGCGATGGTACCCTGCTCAAGGGCGTTGTCGGTCTGCATGATCTCACCACAACGACGGGCAAACATTTGCATATGTATGTCAACGGGCGACCTGTTTTGGATAAGATGCTCACGCATGCCGTAATGAGCGGATATGGGGAATCGCTCTTAAGCGGCAAATATCCGGTGGCTGTGCTAAATCTCCATGTCGATCCGGGTAGGGTCGATGTCAACGTTCATCCCTCAAAGAGAGAAGTCCGTTTTGATAACCACGCCGCTATTCATGATTTCGTGATGTCTTCAATTCGAAAGCATGCTACGGGAAAATCCAGCACGAAGGGCTATTCCAGCATGCAGTTTCATTCAGATGAAAAGCCAAGTGTAAATTTTATGTGGGCGGGAGAAAAAGGTACTTCTGTAGAGTCTCCCAATAAGGTCGTTGATGTAGCCGCGGGCTTTAGCCCGCGTTATAATACGCAGGCTAAAGCCTGCGGCTACCAAAAAGAGGGTGGAGAACAAAATTCTTTAATATCCGATTCCCACCTCCATGTCGTAGGCTCTCTGAGCAAAACTTATATTCTCTGTCAGGGAGTTGATGGAGAACTCGTGATCGTCGATCAGCACGCTGCCCATGAGAGGCTCGGCTTCGATGAACTCAAAAAAGAATTTCAAAAAGGCGCTGTCTCAAGACAGAGCTTGCTCTTACCACAGCAGGTCGATCTGAACACGCAGCATTTTTCAGTCATCACAGAGGAGCGGGAGAGATTTGATAAAATCGGTTTTGAGATCGAACCGTTCGGTGAGAGAGTGATACTCGTCAAAGCTCACCCTGCAATCATCGGCCATGCAGATGTGGCAAGCCTGCTAGAGAAACTCGCTCAGGATATCATGGAGTATGGAAGCTCAGAGGCGGATGAAGATCTCTTCGACAGGCTCTTTGCGACGATCGCATGCCATCGTCAGGTGAGGGCAGGGGACATGCTTTCAGTAAAAGAACTTCAACATCTTGTCGATGAAATGATTGCGAAGAAGATAGAAGCCTGCCCCCACGGAAGGCCCGTGATGGTGCGGGTGGATAAGAGAGAGATTGAGAAGTGGTTTAAAAGATAGCGATGCAAAAAACAAATAACAAAAGACAAATCCCAAATAAGCTCCAAATATCAAGTTCCAAAACTGTTAATCAAAGTTTGGGACTTGGATTTTGGAATTTATTTGTTATTTGGAATTTGAGATTTGGAATTTTATGAACAGGGAAAAAAATCAAACTCCAAGGATTGTAATCATCTGCGGTCCCACCGCCGTCGGCAAGACGCATGTTGGCATTGAGCTTGCGAAGCGATTTGATGGCGAGATCATCTCTGCCGATTCTCAGCAGGTCTGGCGTGGTTTTGATGTCGGCACGGCCAAGGCGGATCTGAAAGAACGAAGTGAGATCAAACACCATCTCATCGATATACTAAATCCTGATGAACATTTCGATGCTGCAAAGTTTATCGCCCTGGCCGATGAGAAGATCACTGATGTCGCTTCAAGAGGGAAGAGAGTTTTTGTTGTAGGGGGGACAGGTTTATACATTAAAGCCCTTCTTCATGGGTTGAGTCCCTCACCCTCTCAGGATCGTGAATATCGCAAGGAGTTGACCTCGATCATCGAAAGGGATGGCGTGACGAAGCTTCACGACATGCTCTCCGAAATCGACCCTGAAGGCGCGATGACG
>JBDRGF010000013.1:0-5465 GCA_043818055.1 Pseudomonadota bacterium
AGTTTTCCCCCCGCGAGATCTGGGAACGACATGATCGAGATTGAGACTCCCCTTGCTCAAGCGCTTGCTGCAATATTGACATGTAAAATCATCCCTCAATAAAATATTGTATCTGGAAAAACAGACCGAGCGCTTCGGCAGGCGGTTATACTGAGTGAGGACTATCACGCGAGGCACCCTGATCAGCTTATCCACAAGGCCGATCGTATCGTCATGCACCGCAGCGGACAATTCAGCCCACGATTTAAAATCGTATGTTTGCAGCTCTTTGTCGAGCGCCCTGGCTACTCCCTTGAACAAAAGTATCATCGCCCTCTTGATGGTCGTGATCTGCACAGGAAGATATGATCTATTTAGCACCAATACATTTGAACCTAGCATGTAGCTTTAAGTGCCTGAAATTCCTTGAAAAGTCAATGGGGTCCCAAAAAAGAGCAGTTGCAAGTTGTTGATTCTTATGATCTCGTATCTTCGAGGAAAAATTTTTCTGTACAGAATCCTGAATTCTGGACAAATTTTTTGGACATAAGGAGAAAAAATGAACACAGAGCTATCGATTTTATTTTTCACTGCTGCTTCAATCGGATTCATCCACACTCTTCTTGGGCCAGACCATTACATACCTTTTATCGCGATGGCCAAGGCAAGGGAATGGTCGTTATTAAAAACTTCTATCATAACAATCCTGTGTGGACTGGGACACGTCATGAGCTCCGTGGTCATAGGTTTGATCGGGATCATCTTTGGCTTGAGCATCATGAAGATCGGCATATTGGAAGAGTTCCGGGGAAATCTCGCGGCATGGGCGCTTATCGGCTTTGGATTGGTTTATTTCATATGGGGAATGCGACGTGCATACAAAGGTAAACCACACAGACATATTCATATGCACGAAGATATGACAGTCCATTCACATGATCCAAAAAAAACCAACATCACACCATGGGTGCTTTTTACAATTTTTGTATTAGGTCCTTGTGAACCACTCATTCCAATCCTCATGTATCCCGCCGCGAAGATGAATGTCATGGGATTGATATGGACGACTGCAATATTTGGAATCGTCACGATAAGCACTATGTTAGGAATTGTAATCCTATCATCATGGGGGCTGAGCTTTGCGAGAATTGGCAAGCTCGAAAACTACACTCACGCCCTTGCAGGAGCAACCATTTGCCTATCCGGACTTGCTGTTCAATTTTTAGGCTTGTAAATATAAACATATCCCTATAAATTGTATCGAGAAAGGGGCTGATCACAAAAATATGCAATATTCAAAAATCTTTAAAGCTTTTAAAAATAATGATGTAAAATTCATTATAGTTGGAGGGATAGCAGTAAACCTGCACGGGGTACAACGAGCAACTGCAGATTTAGACATTGTTATAGCTCTCGATTCAGAAAATGTTCTCAAATTTATCAACGCAATAACAGCCTTGAATTTAAAACCTAAAGCGCCTGTTGACATCAAAAATTTTGCAGATCCAAAGCAGAGAAAATTATGGAAAGATGAAAAAGGGATGATGGTTTTTAGCTTTTTCGATCCCACTGATTCCTTTGTACAGTTAGACGTATTCATTGAAGAACCTATTCCATTCAAGGAAATGTTCAAACGACGAGAAAAAAGAACGGCATTTGGAATTCCAATTTCAATTGCATCTATCGCTGATCTGATTTCTATGAAAAAAAAGACGGGAAGACACAGAGACGAGCTTGATTTAGAAGCTCTAAATGCTCTGGCAAAAAGGGAGAATACTTAAGTTGAAAAAAAATAGAAGTAAAAAAAAGCTCTCACCATATGAAGAAGAGCTGTTAAAAGAAATTAGGAAATATCGCAGGGTATCGACGGAACGAAAACTGCTTTGGCTCGAGGAAATGCGTTCGATTTTGAGCGAAAATATGACACCTAAACTACGCAAACAATGGGAATATCTAAGACAAAAGGGATATTGAAGGATCTTTAAAAAACCCTCTTTCTCTACAAAAAAACATCTCTTTTCTTTCCAAAATCATTAACCAGATCGCTAAACGAATTGCATTTTTCGTTTGAGATGTATTCTTTCAACTGTGTGACAAGCTCCCAGGCGCGATTGGGATAAATCATATTAGCGGTACCTAGTTGAACCGCAGATGCGCCTGCGAAGATAAACTCAAGCATATCATCGAGTGTCATTATTCCACCCATGCCTATGATGGGGATGGAGACCGCCGTTCTAACTTCCCAGACAAGACGCAAAGCAACAGGTTTGATGGCCGGGCCTGAGAGTCCGCCGATAGTATTTCCCAATACCGGGCGCTTTTGTTTTATATCGATTGCCATCGCGGGAATCGTGTTGATCAACGAGATCATATCTGCACCTGCATCTTCAACCGCGCACGCAACTTTGGCTATATCGGAGGCAAGCGGCGTGAGTTTTACTATCAGAGGTAACGATGTAACAGCGCGAGAGGCTTTTATAACGGAGGCTGCAGAGTCGGGATCAGCGCCAAATGAGATACCTCCACTCGCGACATTCGGGCAGGAGATGTTTATCTCCAAGGCATCCACACCTTCAACTCCATCGAGACGTTGTGCAAGCCTGGCATATTCATCGACGGAATTTCCGAGTATATTGACAATTGCCGTAGCCTTCGCTTCGATCAACTTCGGAAGTTTATCCTTCACAAATGCTTCGACTCCCACATTTTGCAAGCCTATCGCATTGATCATGCCGGATGAAGTCTCTGTCACTCTGGGTGGCGGGTTTCCCTGCTTTGGCTTTAGAGATATTCCCTTCGTGACAACCGCACCGAGCTTCGAGAGATCAAAGCCGGACTCCAGAAATTCCTCGCCACAACCGAAAGTTCCAGAAGCGACCATGACCGGATTTTTGAGCTTCAATTTTCCAAGATCAATTGAAAGGTCTGCGCTCATGATAGATCGACCTCCTTCGAATCAAAGACCGGGCCTTCCTTACATACCCTAACGTAACCATCCCTACCCTTACACGCACATCCCATGCACACGCCAAAACCGCAGGCCATGCGCTCTTCAAGTGAGAGTTGACACGCTATTTTAGATTTATCCGCTATACTCTTCAGTGTTTTTAACATGAGAATTGGCCCTGAAGCAAAAATCACAGGATCAGCTATTTTATCCAACTTCGATTTTAAAAGCTCCGTCACAAAGCCCTTGTACCCAAGAGAGCCGTCATCCGTCGCAAGATGTATCTCGAGATTGAATTTTTCTAGTTCTTTGAGATAGAGGAAATGCTCTTCACTCGAAGCTCCATAAAATAGATGCGGTTTCAATCCGAGTTTGGACAGCTCTTTAGCAAGCGCGAATATCGGGATTACGCCATATCCGCCCGCTATCAATATCGGCGTCCCCTTCAATTCAGAATATGAAAAACCATTTCCGAGTGGGCCCAGCACTTCAAGCGAAGTCTCAGAGCCCAACTTCGACAAAACTTCAGTCCCCTTTCCAACTACTTTGAAAGTGATCTCTAAAATATTTTGATCGAGAGAGGCAATGCCGAAGGGACGTCTCAGCAAAAAACGTTCGTCTGGAATCTTCACCATCACAAACTGGCCGGGTATAAAACTTTCACCCCCACCCATCCTCCCCCCTCGAGGGGGAGGTGCTGGTGGAAGTAGTTTCAGCCTCATACGAAAATATAAATTCCCCAGCGCAACGTTTGAAATTATCTTTGCTATATTTTCTTTCATATACCCTTGGACCTCTTCATCACCAGCGCGTCCTCTTTGTTGTCGCTAAAATATTTTGGCCTAAAACCGACTATTTGAAAACCGAATTTTTCATAGAGTCTCTTTGCTGCAAGATTTGACTCTCTTACCTGAAGATAAACTTCACATACCTTCATCGAATCAGCATCGGACAGCATATTTTCAATGAGAGCTGAAGCGACACCATGTTTTCGGTAATCAGACTTTACTGCAATGTTATGCAACTCGAACTCCTCCGGCAACTTTTGATATACGGCATAGCCTACGACTTCAATGCCATCCTTCGCGACAAGTATGACAAACTCATTATACTTATTGAGATCGACAAAATCGGAACGCTTCCACGGCTCGGGAAAGGTCAGCGTCTCGATCTCATCGATCTGATCGAGATCATCCAAAACAAAAGGGACGATGACAAACTCACCGTCCCTCTTCTTCTTTGTATCAGATCTCTTATTCATTTATTGTCTGGCCAGGACCTTTCTTCCGCCATAAACGGCATCTTTCCCGAGCTCTTGTTCAATTCTCAATAGCTGATTGTATTTTGAAACCCTGTCAGAGCGGCAAAGGCTGCCCGTCTTGATCTGGCCAGCACCAGTTCCGACTGCGAGATCAGCTATATAATTATCCTCAGTCTCGCCTGAGCGGTGGCTGATCACCGTAGTATAACCGGCATCATGTGCCATCTTGATACAATCGAGCGTCTCGGTCAAAGTCCCAATCTGATTCAATTTGATCAGGATAGAATTCGCACTCTTCTCTTCGATTCCCCGTTTGAGCCTTGTTGTATTTGTGACAAAAATATCATCGCCGACAATCTGGACTCTATTGCCGAGCTTTTCATTCATATACTGCCACCCTTCCCAATCATCTTCGGCTAAACCGTCCTCAACAGAAACTATCGGGTAGCGGTCGAGCAACGAGCTGTACCAGGCAACCATATCCTCAGCTGATAGTTTTTTGCCTTCAGCTGCGAGATTATAAACACCATCTTCGTAAAATGAACAGGAGGCGGAATCGATAGCGAGAGCTACATCCTTGCCCGGCTTGTATCCTGCGCGCTCAATGGCTGTCATGATAACTTCGAGCGCATCCTCGTTCGAAGCTAAATTTGGGGCAAAACCACCTTCATCCCCAACCGATGTTGAGAGCTTTCTCTCCTTCAAAACCTTCTTCAGATTATGGAAGACTTCTGCTCCAGCCCTTAAGCCCTCACTAAAACTCGACATCCCGACAGGCATCACCATCCATTCCTGAATATCGACATTGTTATCCGCGTGCTGGCCACCGTTTAAAATATTCATCATTGGAACCGGCAGAAGATTTGGATTTTTAATGCCATAGAGTTCACCGATATACTGAAAGAGAGGCAACTTCTTCGACTGAGCGACCGCTTTTGCAACTGCAAGGGATACGCCCAAAATTGCATTGGCACCGAGGACTCCCTTGTTCGGGCTTCCATCAAGTTCGATCATGAACTTATCCAAAGCTCTCTGGTGAAAAGCATCCTTACCGACGACAGATGTTGCGAGTTTATCATTAACATTTGCAACCGCTTTTCTCACACCCTTTCCAAGATAGCGCTCATTTCCATCACGAAGCTCGACCGCCTCATGAATACCTGTGGATGCGCCGGAGGGGACTGCAGCCCTACCTAAAAAACCGCCTTCGATTTCAACATCGACCTCGACCGTAGGGTTCCCCCTCGAATCGAGAATCTCCCTGCCTAACACCTTCTT
>JBDRGF010000014.1:0-57796 GCA_043818055.1 Pseudomonadota bacterium
CACCACAATCCGACACTTTAAAAAAAGATGAAGGGTTTTCGTTATTTGGAGGCTGATTTTTTTTGAAAAAAACTGTAATTTTAGCCCCAAAATTATTTTTTATCTTTTTTCTGCTCATATCAGCCCTATCACATGTAAAAAACGGCTGATATCATATCCTCAGATAACACCTGCCCATCAAGTGTTTCCACCTCCCTTCTTAAGCTCTGTTTTTCGTTTCTCTGTTTTTTCCTATGGCACAGCCAATGCGAATATCTTCTCCCGTGCTTCCTTATATATATTGAAAGATGGATGACCACGGCTTAACTTCAATATGATGCTTCTGGCCGTCTTCACTACCTTTCCCGCTATACACAAAAGCCTAAACCTCAATCGCTTCATATGGCAGTTTCTTAACTCTTCCGGTAACACATGCAATTGCAATCCCCTCACTAAGTTCCAAGCCAAACATTGGATTCGCCACCAGGCTGCGTTTGCTCCAAATTCAGCGCAGGGTAAAACACCTCCCAATTTAGAGACAGTTGCTGATATTTGGCTTCGCCATAGTTGCTTTAATCGCCTTCCCGTCTCTTGGCCGACCAGTTCAGAAGTGGACTTATCTATCCTTTCTGGAGCCTGTCCTGAGCATAGTCGAAGGAGCCCGATAACTCGTCTCATGCCTTACGGCGTGATTCCTCACGGGGTCACGCTGCCCTCCCAGAATTATCCGCAGACAACTCTGGGCCCCGTGCCGTCAAGCATCGCTTTTGACTTCAGTCAACCCTCAAGCCCGGGCTTCGGATGGCGAACTTCGGAATCGTCCTACCACCGGGGATTATTTGCCTTTTGCCTTCTTTCTCCTTTTCCGTTAAAAGAAATGTGCCTCGCACACGCAACATTTGTTTGTTTTCCACCGATAATGATAATGAAGGGAGGGGAATGTCTATTATGCCATGTGAGGCTTCAAAAAAAATGATCTGTCAGCCTCGAGCTAGAAATTATGCTGCGATTTGTGTCAAGGACTCTCTCTCTAAGAATAGGTACATAATAGGTCAAAATTCTTCAGCATGTAATGCTGGTGTACATTCGATTTTCTCTCGTCTTCAATCGATAATAAAAAAACAAAGAGGTAAAATAGGAAATCTTTTACTTGCTCACAGCTTTATAAAATGTGGGAATTTCTCAAAATGTGAGCATTATTTTGTGTTAAATCGAACTCAACAGCAGCGTGTCTTAAGAAAAAGTGCCAGTCCAAAAAAGCTCTCCTTATTGGGAAAGATCATAAAGTTGCTTTCGAGAAAAAAAACTAGAAAGAAAATCTCTTCATTTAAAACTATTTATAAGAAGCTATACTGGCTGACATTTAATGGTGCGATGAATCGCGTTCGTCTATATAAAGGTAGCTGGAAGAAGTTTATTGAATATAGTTCAGCGTGTCGTTTGTCAATCAGACATAAGGTTAGCACAACATATAAGAACGGAAGAAGGTTTGTTAAGAGAAGAATTATAATGCGGTTGGGATGTCTTTCTTTTAATGATTTTATTACGGATCCTAGTTATAGAAAGTTGCAGACAGAGCCATACTGTAAGCCGCTTTTCAATTCCAAGAATGTATCATTTGAGAAATATTGTGAGGCAAATAAGATTAGCCCATTTCGTTTTTCCGGGTGTGATAAGAGAATTCTTAAAATTTTTAGAAAGTTTGAGAAGAGGGCTAAATTAGGGCAAATTCTTTATCATAAAACTCAAAATTCTGTTATTTTGCGCAGCTGTTCTCATCAATTTGAAGTCGTGGTAGGTGGATCCAAGTACTTCGTGACCTTTAATGATAGAATGAATGAAATTACGATATCCAACAATAGGGGGAGCTCTCAACCCTCTATCAAATACATATCTTCATCAATTCCTGGCGCTTCTTCTGCGAGTTTTTCTAGACTGATTCGTCATCCATCTATGAGGTAATATCAAGTGTCAAAATAATGTTTCTAACTATGTTTTTTTGACGTTCCATGGCACGAGACATCAACAATAGTTTTTTAAAGATCCCGTAACGCTCATTAACGCCCATTTTAAAATATCAAGCAGACTAAATTGATGTGGCATGATATATGCTGAAATCTATAGTCGGTGAAATCCAAATGGGGGTATTCTATGAATATATTAAAAAGTTCAAAAATGAGTTTAATCACGCTTATTCTCACTTTAATTCTTATTCTACCAATAAAAGCTATGGCTTTCGATTGGGGCGATTTATGGCCCTTTGCTGAAGAGAGTGGATCAGGCGAGGTAATCGATGCTAGGGAGCAGCTTATAGAGGCAGGTATCATTCAGGATGAGGAGGGTGGCGAAATCTTGGATTTAATGGGTGAAGATGGATTGAGGTTGTTTGGAAATTATCAGGAGATGGATTTTGGTGAGCCTGAAGAGCCTAAAAGCTATGATCAGCAGATTGAAGATCTTAAGGCGGATTTTCAATTTCAATTTTTAGACACCCTGTACATAGAATTGTCGCAGGATAATCCACGAGTGGAGCTGGATGCCGGTGAAGAATTTAGGATTACTGCAGAGGTTGAAAATATAGATTTGGTAGGCGCTTTTGAACCAATCTCTATAGCTATCAGTGAGTATCATTCAAATGTCGAGGGTATGGAGGTGGTCGGTGGTGGAT
Source organism: Pseudomonadota bacterium (assembly GCA_043818055.1). Taxonomy (GTDB): domain Bacteria; phylum UBA10199; class UBA10199; order 2-02-FULL-44-16; family JBDRGF01; genus JBDRGF01. The sequence goes on from JBDRGF010000014.1 coordinate 2,648, forward strand.
TTCGTTTTGAAATATTTGCGGATGAGGAGAGCCCTAGTATCAAGATCACAGTTAGTAGCCCAGAGATTATGGAATATATAATGGGATCGGATGTTTTGGAGGGATACGGTTATTTTTATTATGCACCATCCAAAGCCTTTACTGGAATATTTGATAAGTTGGGTTTAATTCAGATTGCTCATGCACAGGAGACAATGGAAGGGGAATTTGGAGAACCGTCAGGTGGAATTCCAGGGGAGATGCCAAGCGAAACTGGTCCTATTGGAGGCGGAGTTGTCGAACAACCAACAGTTGAAGGTGAAATTGGACAGGATAATGGATTGCAAATTTGGGGGGATGAGCCGGGTGAGACGCCTCAGGAATGGGAGCCACCAATAAATAATGGTGGAATACAGATTGTCGACGAAGCCTTTGGCATAGGTATGGGAAAAAATACCCGTTCAAAAGCAAAACGGTATTTTATCAATGTTCCGAGCACTCTTTCGCCGGAGGGGATTGTTTGGAAAGTGGATCCAAAGGATTTGATGGGAGGTTTTGAAGGTGGAAAAGTTCCTCAAGGTAAGCCGGTCGCCTCTGTCAATATGCGTGTGGTAAAGGATAAGCCGACCGCAACACCTCCTAAAAAGGTTCCGACAGAGGGCGAGGTATTCGATTTCAATTGTGAATATATCTTTAGTGATGGTTTTCGAAGTAATTCATCAAAGCGTCCGCCTGAACCTTGGGTGCAGAACATGCCTGTTTTACATTCCTTTGACAAACATCCTCTCTATCGGGTGTGTGGTGTTCAGTTTGTCGCAAGTGAGATTAGCAAGCAGATAGGGGGAAGTGGTGTTATGTCTTTGCAGAAAAGCTTTATGGAAACATTTGCCAGTATTATTTCGGAAGACTTTTTATACATGTTTGGTGATGCCGATTCACTACCTGGAGCTATTAAACAATCGGATACCTTCAATTTTCAAATCTATCCAGTTGGGGAGTGGAACAAATCCATTTCTGTGGGGTTTAGAACGTCAGGTACGACTTCGAGTTATTCATCACAGATCACTACTTCTGGTGTAAGAAAGGTAAAGATTGAGTACAATGTGTCAGATCTTGTGGAATATTTTAGAAATTTAAAGACCAAACAGAATGGAGTGACTGGCAAGGATATGATGATGGCAGTAATCGCTCCCGAAGTGCTTCGCAGTTTTACTGAGAAGTATATCTTCGATAATGCAAAGGCAGAAAAGGTAAAGGAGTGGGTAACAAAGAATCAGCAGAGCAATCAGATGCTTTCAGATTTTGCTAGAGAACAGGCTGCTGACAATTCAAGTTTGGAACTATCTCCACCGGCTCCCTACTTTGAAGGCGTGAGTAGTGCATTGAGTGGTATTCAGCTTTTTACAACGAGTAAAGCTGTAAAGGCTATAAAACGGGGATCGCAGATATCACTCAAAAATGCTGATATTCCGATTGGCGGAGATTCTTTTAGCGATTTTTTTCCCGGAGTAAGTGACTACTACTCCTTTATTCGAAATTCTCTTAAAAGTGGGAATCTCGATTTTTACGATGCTATTGTGACAGATCAACTTGGATATACAAAGAATACACCCGATGAGCTCGGAAAATATAAGTTGGCGAAAGCCAGGGATTTTATGCGCTACATCAATAATCGGTTGTTGTGTAGAACATATACATCGAATGCGGTCAATTTTATGGGGAGTCAGACGGCAAATAGTTCCCTTGATGTTATCCTGATGGACCCACTTTGGAGCGGTCCTTTTGATGGAGTAGATAAGACAAAGGATGTCGAAGGGCTTATTGTTCAGGAATATGGCGTTGCTGATTCTGCTAATCTCTTCTATGGCGGTTGGATGACTTGTGCTCCTATGGGACCTGGGCAACAGGTTCAAGGGACAAGTGGCTCCCTATACATGCTAGATTCTTTCAAGGATCAGTTTAGTGATTTTGCAAATCAAAAAAGTTTCTCCTTTAAGAGCAGTATGCGCTTTGAATTTCCGGGCTCCTATGATGCTAATGGTAAACTTCTGATTAAAGATGATGATTCGCCGGTCAATATCTTTTTAGAGCTTCCGGCAACGGTTCAATATAATATCTTTCAAGTAAAGAAGGAGCAGGTTGAATATTTTAATCCAATTGCGAATGTTATGATGTTGCCCTATTCCGCATTTCTTAGGGAGGTTGAATTTAAATATGCTGTTTCTGAGGAGGGGAGAAAGGCGAACGATCGTGTGATAAGCTTTTATTTTTACGCTCCCGATCAAAAATATGTAGATCAATATTTTCCGTATATATTTGTCTCCGTCTACGTAAAATATCTTGATGGGAAATTTATGCTTCGTCAGTACGCTTTAGATCATCTGCCAACTGTCGAGACTCCCGTTGATATTGTATTGGCAAATAGTAAAGGTGAAATTAATATGAGTAGTAAACAGACACTTATTGCAAAGGAATTAAAGATAGGTGTTGGTGATATCTCTACGGGCCAGACTGGGGATTTCGGAATTCCTCAGAATGAAATGCTGATTAAAACAGCCTCCGCTGGAATTCCTATGAGTATTAAGGTTGCAGTTGTCAATGCTAATGAAACCGGCACCTTTCCTAATTATCTTCCTAATATTCCGATCTCGTGTGATCGCTTTAATGATAAGTGCGATGAGTGGGGCCTTAAGTGTAATTATATGACTAATCGTTGTGAGGGAAATGAAAAAATAAACTTGCCGGTATATGTAAGTGCAAAGATACGCAAAGTTGATAAATGTCCTACAGGAAAGAAGATGACAAGATCAGGTGAGTGTGGATGCGATAAGGGTGATGCTATCTGGGGCTCGGAATGTCCCGATGGATATATTACTGAAGTGGTCGATGGTAAATGTAAGTGTGTAACTAAATGTGGTGCAACTGAAAAATGGGATCCCGAAGCAAAATCGTGTAAATCCTGTGGCAATAATTCTTACAATAGACATTACGATTCTAAAAATCCAGCTTCTATTATTACCGAATGTCAAAAGTGTCCAAATAATACAGAGCCGGTGTGGGAGCTTGGTGCGGGCGGAAGAAGCTGTGCTCCTACAGTTGAATATGCTTTGGGATGCAGCGCGGTTTGTGGCTGTAATAACAAGGCATTTAAGATGGTTGGTTTCGATGAAAGTAGCTTTTGCAGGGCGGATTGTGATCCTGGTTCGATATTTGATTCCACAAAATCTTCACCCGCGAAGCAGTGTAAAGAATGTGATTTTTTTCAAAAATCTAATAAGGAGCGGACTAAATGCGAAGCGTGTAATCCAGGTGTTACAGAGGCACAGATTGCATCGAATTATAGTAAATATAAATTCTTTTTCATAGAATCTGATCCGGAAAAGAGTGAATGTTTTTATCCAAAGGATAAATGTGATTCCTCAAATCAATACTACGACGTGAACTTAAAAAAATGTATGGCATGTCCACAAAATTCATCGAGTGATTTTTCAAAGGATCCGACGATTTGTGAATGTTTGAAGAAATATGCTGTAACGCCAATTGAGAATGTGGCTCATGACGAGATCTGCTCATATAATTGCAGTTATGCACAAAGGGTCAGCACTGATAAAAAGAGGTGTGAAGATTGTCCGGAGGGAGAGATGCGCAATCCGCTGGATCAAAATAAGTGTAGAACGTGTCCTATTGGGGCGCTAGATGATAAGACGCACGGTTGTCAGTGTCCAGCAGGTTCAAAGGTTGTAGACATGAATAAGTGGATGTGTGAGTGCCCACTGGGCTCTACCTACTCTGAGAATGGATGTATGTGTTTAAATGGCAAACGTTGGATTTATGAGAAAAACACCTGGGGTATGGTTTGCAGATGTGCAGATGATGAACGGATAGTTAATGGTGTATGCAATTGTCCATCTTCCGTCGCTACAGTGAATTCAACAGTTGCCAAGAAGTTTGCTTGTAAGCAGGATGGAACCATCTGTGATTTATTTTCAAAATCTTCCTGTACCTGTAACCCCGGTTACACCTTTACCGCTGATAAGGCGGCATGTGTAAAATCCAGCTGTCAAAAGGGACAGATCATGCTGAATGGCAAGTGCTACTGGGATAGCGCCTATCAGGGATGTAAAAAGATAACATCTACTCAGGATTATAAAACGTCTTCAGTATTAAGTCAGTCAGCTAATTGTAGTCAGAGCAAGGCTTGGAACGGTGCATGTATGGGAGGGTCATCCGGCCCTGCAGGTCCACATACTCTGTGGTATTGTCCGGGTGAATATCCATATGGTGGAAATTACTGTGGTGGTAGCAGTTACTGCTGTTTTAGACATTCTGATAACAATCTTACGACTAATGTAACTGGTGTGACATACTCTCCTGTCTCTGGTAGCAATTATTGTTGTCCAGCAGGAATGAAAGATACCATAGTCGGTACATTCGTTGTATGTCAGTAAGCTTGTATCATAAATTCCCAACTCCGACTTGCGCGGTCGGAATTGGATCCTAAAAGGTCTGTAAAAACAGATTGTTAGTATTTTTTTAATCGGGATGGGAGCAAGGAGCATCAGTGATGACACCCCTTGCAGCCCCCGTTGCTCGTAGCGTGCGGTCAGTGCTACAAGTAGTCGTTGTCCCCCGTACTTATATTGGGGCACCCATGGGCTCATGGATGACTTCCTCCTCGGAGCTGTCGTCTGCAATTTCTTCGTTTTACGCCCTGGTCTATCCCTTTAGGGTCTCTCAGGTTGCAATGCGCTTAACTCAAGGGTTAATTTCTCTCCCCTTGTTATCGTGCCATCTGCACGCACCATGAATTTAGAGACAGTTGCTGATATTTGGCTTCGCCATAGTTGCTTTAGTCGCCTTCCCGTCTCTTGGCCGACCAGTTTTCAGAAGTGGATTTATCTATCCTTTCTGGAGCCTGTCCTGAGCGTAGTCGAAGGAGCCCGATAACTCGTCTCATGCCTTACGGCGTGTTCCCTCACGAGATCACCCTGCCCTCCCAGAATTATCCGCAGATAGCCCTGGGGCCACGTGCCGTCAAGCATCGCTTTTGACTTCAATCAACCCTCAAGCCCGGGCTTCGGATGGTGAATTTCGGAATTCTCCAACCACCGGGGATTCTTGCCCTTTTCCCTCCTTTCTCCTATGTTAAAAGAAATGTGCCTCGCACACGCAACATTTATTTGTTTTCCACCGATAATGATAATGAAGGGATAAATAGAGTTATATCTATTATATAGTGAGAATATGAGTCGATTACAAAATAAATCAGCTAGTTCAATTAATCGTTCAATCGATGTTTCGAGTATCTTTGCTCGCTTGAAAAGCGTCTCAAAGAATGGAGCAAAAAGTGGAAAAATTCTCTCCTATCGTTACGTTTCTAACTCTAAACAACATATCTTTACCATCCAGCAGAAAAGAGGATTTCTATCTAAGTTAAAATTTTGGGGATCACGCTCGCCTAAGATTGGCGATCGTATCGAGATCGATCATTCACTAAGAAGTTTACACTATTATATTTCGGGGAAGAAGATGATTTATAGATATGGTGATATTTGCCAAGCTGCCGGCTTAAGTGGAGTTCATCGAATTCGTAGAAATGAACGTGGATTTTATTTTAAGAGAAATCTAATTAGGACTAGAACTGATAAAGACGGCACTGTGAGATTGTGTGCCACGTCGAACGGGATTGTTTCCTTGTTAAATTCTCGTTTGCCTTCGAAAATCAAACCGTACTGTCGACCCATTACACGTCGATACGGATCATATCAGAATTACTGCAGTAAAAATAGGATCGGTTTCATAACAAAAAATGGATGTCATCCGAGTGTACTTGCTTTTTATACACTTTTAAAGGATGCCTCTAAGAAAAGCTCCTCAGTTAAGATCAGCAAACAACAAAAGCATCTATACAATTGGAGCTGTTCATATATTTTTAAAGTGAAGGTGAGTAGAGCTGGTTGTGGTGGAGTTAAAACATATTTTGTCGAATTGAATGATGAGATGAACAGGGCAGTTATTTATACAAAGAATACTAAAGGTAAGAAAATGCTCATTAGCTATGGTAAAGGAGATCATTCAAATAGCGTAAGGCAGGTATCAACCGACTATCTCAAGAGAACCTCTCTATATCAACATCTCCAAAAAGTTGTATCCTCTCAATAATGTAGGCATTTTTTTGACACCTTTAGCAAATCTATCCCCTTGAAATTGTTGAGTTTCAATTTTTAACGTCAGCATCTTGGCGAAATTTCTAGTTATATTATCTTAATTTTTGAAGTCTCATTTTCTAACCTATTGATTTTTATACATCTCATAGATTGGCATAGTTTATGCCCTAAGATCAGTTGGTAACCGATAGGGGGTGGCGATGTATATTATTCTTAAAAAACATATTTTAATTTTTCTACTTCTCACTCTTTTTCTAATTCCGCTTTCCGTCAAAAGTTTTGAATGGGGGGATCTCTTGAATCCCTTTTCTTCTGAAGGGGGCGAAATTTTAGAAGAGGTTATTCCGGATAGCGAGCGATTTGTGACTGAAGAGGGTGAGCCTGTTGAAGAGGAGGAGGGCTTTTCCTATGCCGATGTCTATTTCACTGAGCCTGAAAACTACAAAAAAAATTATGCTGAGGTAGTAGAGAGAGGTTATGAGGAACAGGTTCGTGAATTGATGCAGGAAAATGGTTTTGCAATGATAACAAGCGCTGAAATTGTCATCGCTGGCGATGAGAAGCGTTTTTTGTTGGAGCTGGGTGAGGCGAATCAACTAATTATCGATGTTGAATATGAAGTAGGGGCTGCTATCGATGATCCTCTCTATCTCTACATCTCCTCGTTTACAAGTAACGATACTGAAGAATATCAGATGATGGGTCCAGGATATGAGGTCGATGTACAGGGAAATATCGAAGGTAAACATCTCACCTTCACATTTAAAAATCCCGAGATTGAGGAGTATATGAATCAAATTATGGAGATGATGGATCCTGAGGAGTTGGAGCAGATTTTGGCTGGTCAAAAAAAGTTCGATTCAAACTTTTTTCATGAACTGTTTTCGAAGCTTCACGTGGTGAAAAATGCCTATGCTCAAGAGTATCCAGCAGAGCTTGGCGAGGGGCCGATAGAGACACCATTCGTTGAGGGCGGTATCTATGAGCCAGGTGAGATTGGAACGCCACAGCCATACGGTGTTAGTGAAGGTGGCGCGTCTCCAGAAAACCCAGTTCCCTGGGGTGATACGGGCGCCCCACCTGGAAAGAAGGAATATCCAAACGAATCGCCATATCAGATTGTGGGGGAGGAGTATGGGTTTGGTATTGGAAAACATGATGGCAGAATACCGGCGCGGTATTTTACGATCTTTCCCTCAGTTTACAATTTCAAAGAGCGAGGTATCGAATATAACCCTGGCAATCCGCGCGATATAAAAGATTTTCTCGAGGGGAAATTTGCGGGTCAGGAGCTTAGCTACAAATTTAAGATGCGTGTTATTCGCGATAAAGCAGTTGCCAAAGCACCAACGAAACCTAAACAAGCATCCACCGCTCAAGCAGGCTGTGTTTATATTCGATACGACCAGACGATGCCGAGCTATGTACGTAACGTTCCGACCAATTTGATGGGTTTAGAACCTTTTCAAAAATATCCGATCTACAAACTCTGTGGCATGAATAAGCTTTACAGCGCGGCGAAGGATCCGATCCTATCCGAAAATTTTACCAGAATGCTCAATGGCGTCATCACGCGCATATGGAAGTACACTACCGGTTTCGGTTTGATGGCTGATTCTCTCAAAATAGGCTACTATCCTAAAGGACTCAATTATCATGAGGTTGATATTGAATTAAAAAACGCAAGTGAGATGGGAAAAGATCTAGGAAAAATGCGATGGAGCTATGGTGGTAAGAGTGCTGTCATTGGTGGTCAGACTCGATTGTTGGAATTGGGGGGAAGCAGTAAGTCACAACTTCAATTGAAGATCGATCTCAACTTGGATGAGCTTTTGAAATATTCGCAGATACCGAAGACCTCTCAAGGCTTTAGTGGAGAGGATCTGATGTGCGGGGTTGTCGCAGAGCAGGTGATGCGCTCCTTTTCTCATTATAATATTTATTATAGGGGAAATTCGAATAAACACTGGGATTGGTATACGAAGGGAGCCGTGACCGATGATGCTCTAGCTGCTTATATGATCGAGGAGATGTGCGATCTCGCTAGTCCTTGGGCCAATCCTCGAGGTCAGTTTCCAAAGGGATGGATCGGTTTTACAGGCGATCTACATTTTAAGACGGCAAGCTCACTGCCATATCGTAACCTTAATGAACCCTATGTGCTGACGCCTGGCGGGTATATCTTCTCAGAGTACTTGAGGAGCACCGATAAATTTCGTGGTTTCTTTCTAGAGGAGATCATGAAGGGCAATGCGATCGACATTGAAGAGTATGTTTCGAAATTAAGTTTAGATCCGTCAAAACCTTTGACGCCCGAAATTTTAGCAGGATTGCAATCATTTGAATTGGCTCGTTATGTTGAGAATTTTCTCTTTTGCAAATTGTATGGTCAAAAGGTTATGGATTTCGATCTAAAGGATTTCGATGGCAGTGATCGGCATTACGATACGGCCAATCTGAAACTTCAGGAGGTAGGTTCGAATCAGTGGGATTACTATGCATGGATGAATTGTGGACAGATTGCAGCGTCGGTACCCAATAAAATTTTACAATCATTTTATGCTGATAAGGTGAATAACGTAGTCGGTATCTTTGATATGGGTAAGCTTTACGCAGCCAGCGCTAAGAAGGTTGCCGATGGATTGGTAGGCACATCTATTGCTCTGAGAGAGGGATATTCTCCAATCAATTTTATCGCCGAGCTAGAACCGGCTGTTCCTTCAGGGTTGTACACATTTCGCAGTGGCAATGTCGATGTCGATGCGCCTTTGGCCGATTTGAGAATGCTCCCAATGTCGATCGTCTACGGTTATATCGATTTCGCTCAGGTGCAAAAGAAGGATAAGGAGAATAAGAATAAGGTGACTTTTCAGTTCTTCGCTAAAGACGAAAATTTTATCAAACAATATCTTTCGAATGTTTATGTAATGAGTCTTGTGGTCTATGCGGATGGATCTATTAATTATGGCACGACAACATTGGCTCAGCTGCCATTCTCCAAAAATCGTATCGAAACTGTTGTCAATGCAGACAGGAATGGAAAGATCTTAGTCGATAAAACAACCGGTGAAAAGAGAATCAAGACGATGTTGTTAAAGGAGCTCAGCTTTGGCGATTCGCCTGCAGAGGGATATAACATCGGTGTGATTGATCGAATCTATATTGCCATAGTAAATGGCAATACGACAGGCCCCGTGGTCAACGCCCCTGAAGGCAAGTTTCAGATCGCCTGTACAAAAAAGGGGAATGAATGTGATAAATTTGGATTAGTCTGTGTTTCAGGTCTGAATGTCTGTAAAGGTCTTCCAAGTGTGACGCCGGTCTTAGTCAAAGCCTTTGCAGATTATGATAAGTGTCCCAAGGGAATGGAAATCAACAAAGAGGGAAAATGCAGCTGTCCAGATCCAAACAGTAAATGGGGAGAGACCTGTAATATGGGATTTGAACCAAAACTCTTTACTGAAAAGGATGGCTCACAGGGTTGTGCGTGTCGTCCCGATTGTGATCCGGGGCAGCGTTGGGATGATGAGAGTAAAGAGTGTGTTAATTGCGCAAGCGGTGAGTACAATGCTTATTTTGATCTGAAAAATCCAGGGAGTGTTACCGAATGTCGTTCATGTGATTCTCAGATGAAGAATAGCAAAGTTGAATGGACCAATACCTCAAGCACACAGTCGGGAAATCCGATTATCACACCAGATTCAAAAGCCAAGTGTGAGTGCCCAGATAAATTTAATGAAGAAAGTACAACAACTTCAACAAAATCGTATTGCAAAGCTCCATGTCGAGAGGGCGATTACTGGTTTAACGATCACTGTGAGCCGTGTCGCCATTTTGAAACCTCAAGCGACGATCGTTTGAAATGTGTCAATTGCAATACAACAGGGCAGGCACAGGATTGGCTCTATCATCTAAAACCGACTAGTAAATATTTCATCATCTCACAGGATGATGCAATTCGAGGTTGTGGTTTTATCAAGGACCGATGCGGTTTTGCACATATGTATAACTTGAATACGAGAAAGTGTGATAGGTGTCCAACCTACTCCTCTTCCGCATGGAGTCAAAACGATCCCAGCACAGGTCAACCGGGGCCTGTAAATAGTTGTGTCTGCAATTCAGGCGATCAGATTTTATCAGGACAGCGCTGTCCGACCGACTGTATCGACTTACAGAGAAATATCGGATGGGATCCGAAGAGCAAGACATGTATCAATTGTGGGACAAAGGCGATTTTGAATTCGAACTCCGATAAATGCATCGCATGTCCAAAATATGAGATCGCAGGGAACTATCCAGGGCAGGTTGGATATTCCTGTGTGTGTGATTCAGTTTGTAAGCAGCAAAAGCAGGCGGCTACCGCCGCCGCTCAGCAGCCAAAGTGCCAAGCGAATCAATGGTACAACGCTTCAACGAAGACATGTTCGACAAGGCGGTGTACTACAGATAACGATTACAGCAACTCAGCATGTGCTGGCGGCGAGGAGAAGAAGTATCATCTAGTCGTTGGTGGAAAGGCCTTCTGCTGTAAGTGCGGTGAGGTGGCAACCTACTTCGGTTGTACGAGTGGAGTGTTGCCGCCAGTGCCTCCTCCAGCGGGGTATGCAACGAGTTGTCCAGCTGGAACTATTCTATCTGGAACTGTTGATCTGAATCCGGATGCTGAAGATTCAACGACAAAATTTCAGATGATGGTCTGTTGTCAATCAACGCATCCTTATAAGATTAAATACGAGCCATATGTCTGCGGTTATGCCTGCTGCAGTTCGCCGGTAAGTCAGTGGGATGCTGCAAAATGTAACTCTGCTAACTGTATCACGACTCAGAAAAAGTGATTTTGGTACCCTTCCCAATTCCGACCTACGAGGTCGGAATTGGGGATTTATTCACTATAAAAATACCTTTAAAATCAACAATGTAGATCCAAAAAGCAACTTTTGCATCCAATTTGCCGATAATATATATAGCTAGAGGTGTAGCTATTTTAGGAGGTTAAGCTTGCAGTGTTCACCATCAAAAGGGCGCGCTTATAAGCGGTATTGTGGAAATCTTAAGAGTATTCCGCGTCGCACTGCTAAGCCTAAAAAGGGCTGTCATACCGGTGTATACTATTATTATCTCCAGTTAAAAAATGCCTCTAAAGGTAAAAATACCTCAGTTTCATATCGCTACAACAATGCTTGGTTTGGATCTTCAGAGCATATATTCATCATTAAAAAACCAAAAAATGCTTCTAAAAATAGCAGTGGTATATGGATGCGGATTAAGAAGAAGCTCAGTGGTTTTGGAAGTGGCAATTTTGAAATTAGAATCAACGAAGAGATGAATAAAATGCAAATTTATGGTGGAAAGAAGGGGTTAGAGTATGGCGCTCGCTGCGACGTGCCCAAGCTGGTCAAACAGGCTGGAAGAGAGATAATCGAACGCAAAAATGGATGTCTCGGTTTTACTGAGGTTAAGAAAAAATCGTTCTATCCATTGGCTAAGGTAACTCCGCTCTGTCGCAACTCAATTTTAAAGCGATATAAGAGTATAGAGAGATATTGTAACCCGAAAAAGTTTGGCGTATCTCAAAAAATGTCTTCATATGATTTTCGTCATGGTGCCTGCAAATACTTAGTTCAAAGGGTTTATGGCGAGCTTGTGCGATATAAAAAAGTGCATCCAACAAAAATTACTTACAGGCCGATAGCCCTGACTCTTAAGGATAACGAGTGTTCATATCAATTTGTTCTGAAAGGGAGAGGTAATACTCTTTTAAGGGTGTCGATGGATACCTATTTGAGATCGATGTCGATTGAATCTGTCAATGGATCAAAACAAAAGATACAGTATGGTGCTGACCCGCGTATCATTGTGAGCAAGAAGATCCTTGTTGATGGGAAGGAAAAAAGAATTAAGGTAAGAGGTCTTGATAAAACCTGTCTTAATCGATCTCAATTTGAAGCCCATCCACTCTATAAAAAGCTGATACAAATTCTTAAACTGAAGTAGTTTAATATTAAGGTGCAACACATTATCGACATTTTGACGATTGTCATCCCTTTGACATTTCCCCCTCCCCTGTCATTTATAACTATCTTAAATTATTGATCTTTTTTTTACTTATCCACAGGTTCTTATAGGCATTAATTTTGCATACTATATCCCCTGGTGGGGTTTTAAACGCTGGGGGATTTTATGCAGAAAAAATACTCTTTTGTTATTGTTTCACTAATTTTTATCACAACAATCTTTTCATCTCTCAAGCTTCAGGCTTGGGAATGGTCCGATCTCTGGAGGGCCTTTTCGCCTCCTGAGGAGAAGGTGGAAGAGCTGGATGAGGCAACAATGCTTAAAGTATCTGAAGGTGTTGAGGTGATGAGCGAGGAGGAGTTTAAAGTCGAGTATCCCGGTTTTGAATTCGACGATGAAAAGAGGCTGTCCGAAGAACCTGCAGAGATCCTTATGATTGAGGAGAGGGCCCAGCTTCCTGTCATTCAGGAGAGGGTTGAATTGGAGCTTGAGCCGACTGAAGAGGTTGAAGCTCTCTCCCCGGCTCAGATTCAGCTGAAGAATTTAAGTGAACAGGCACCTCTTCTAGAGAAGGGTGAACTTATTCCAAACCTCTCCTTAGATGAGCTCACAGAAATTGCAGTGCAGGATATTGAGAATGACATCTCAAAACTAAAAAAAGAGAGAAGCTATGAGCTGATCGCACAGGATAAGCTGGTCATCTCTGCCGAACAGAATGTCGTTCGTTACGGGAGCGGTGATTCACAAATTATTTTTGAGCGAGAGATAGTTAATGGTTTCGGGGATAACGAGTTGATCGTCGAGATCAAAGAGTATGTAATGATTGATCCGTATGAAAATGCGGATATTGAAAATTACTATACCCCTCTCGGTAATGGGTTTGAATTTAAAATCCATGGCGTTGTTCACAACCCGATTCATGTGACCTTGACAAATCCTGAGCTAACTCAAGTTTTAACGCAGGTTGCCGAGGTGATCGGTGAAGAGGTCGGTGCACCTGTAGAGGGTAATGTTGAAACGAACGAGAGAGATAAGGTTGAAGAGAGAATTGAGCTTCAAGAGGAACGTATTGAAAAGCCCGAGTCGGGAATGATTTTAGAAAAGTTTGAAGGTCTGCTGCAAAAATTCGGCCTCCTAAAGACTGCATATGCTCAGGAGTTTGGCAGAACACCTGATGATGTCGATGCTCCAGGTGAGCGTGGTGTTGAGATGGGATCTGTTCCTGAGGTGAGGGAGTTTGGAATTGGTGTGGGAGGGCAGGATGGAAAAACAAAGACTCCCATTCCCTGGGGCGAGGGAGGCAAACCAAAGCCGAAGCGCAATCCCAATGAATTGAAAGGTTTTTATAAGGCGATGGAGGAGTCCTTTCCGCTTATAGAGAATAATATAGGAGGAGTTCAGTATAAGAAGTTTCCAGTTCCGGGGCAGGATCTCGATTTCAACAGGATGGGAATCACATTTACGATAGAGCCCGACACCGATCATATAAATGAACCCTCGTACGACGCAGTATCGCTTCGCGGTTTTGTGGAAGGTGTCGGGTTTGGCGCCCGTGGAGTTGGAATGAAACCGGAATTTATGGGGCGCCTATTCAAGACAGCAAAAGAATGGGGACATTCAGCCATTCAAAAAACGAAAAATATATTTACTGCTACAGATTATAACTGCATCGAGCTCTGGTACGATGGCAATTGGAACTATGTCGGTAAGAGAAAGAGATATGCCCTTCATAATGTTTTTTATAAGGACAATCCAATTTATGAAATTTGTGGTGTTAGTGAAGGCGAGTTAGCTAGCCAGGCTTTTGAAGCAAAGGTTATAAAAAACGGTATATATGATGGCGGATTTTATGAAGCATTTTATTCTGCTCTACTACGTGTTTTTTCTTACTATACCGGTTTACAGTTACCTAAGAATAGCTTTCCGGCATCAAATAATGGTGCACTCAATTTTCCCGTTCCGTCACTTCCAATTTCGATAAAGCTATCCCCTCACATTTTAATAAAAGATGGAAAGAAAATACCTAGGGAAACTGGCGGTTATTTAGCAACTGTGAGTTCAAGTAAGTATTGGATCGATTTTGATTCAACGTGGCTCTATGATGCTTTCAAGAACTCTTCAAGTTTACCACAAACATTGGCAACAAAGCCGATTAAAGGTGATAGGCAGCTAATATCTACACCTGCTCATGAACTGATGCATTTTTTCGATTTTCAGAGTCTTCTCAGAAAGGGCGGTTTTTCGGCTTGGCAGAGGCTTACATCAACAACAAAAGAGGCGACAGCGACTTTTTCAGAAGAGGAGACTAGTGATGGGGGGTTGGCCTCGTGGCCATTTGTACAGGGGAAGTACTTGCAAGGGATTATCAGTCTTAACGGCATAGCTCATTTTAAAAACAAAAACCAATATACTTATCACATCCGCAGCCCTGTTATTGAAAGAGGCTATTTAAATTCTCCATACTTGAGATCGATAAAATATCGTGATGATTACCTTAAAGATGTTCAAGGTGGTAAGGTGGAGGATATATTTGAATATATTGTTAACCAACGCAGTAAAAAGAATCCAATAGGATCGTTGGACGATATGAGGGGAATGGAGATCAATCGATTTTTTCAAAACCTTCTCGAATGCAAGATCTATAAACAAGGCGGTTATGATATTCTTGGTATGCCAGTTGTGGATACGCGAGATAAATATTTCGATGCCTTTGGAGATAAGTTTGAGGAATTTGAGACAAATACAAGTCAATACGATTTCTACGATTGGTTGAAATGTAGAAATTATGGGATTCCAGGTCAAGAGGTTGTAAGCGCCTTTAGGGAGAGTAAAAATAATCTCTCAGATATCACAAGTCTGAATTTGGGGGCTCAGTCGGTTTATTACGATAATACACAATGGTTATGGAAACCGTTCTGTTATGATGCTGAACAGTTAAAAAAGAAGATTATGTACAATGTGTTGAGGTTGGATCCAGGCGATAAGATTTATAAGGTCAAGATTGGCTCTTTTAATTCGGCACTCATTCCGACGTTGGCCTGTTTGAAGCCCTTTGATAATTCTCTCAAATATGAGCTCGAAGGGGCTGAGGTCGATGGAAAAATCAAAAATGAATTAGAGCCAGTCTTGATGTACAACATGATTCCATATTCTGCGATGACCGGTGTACTCGATTTTATCGATATGCGAAAGGTCGATTCAACAAAAGAGGCGTCGCTTCGTTTTGATTTCTATTTGCAAAGACCGAGCGGTAAAGAGCAGCTCTACTTGGATTATTATGCAAAGAATATGTTCATCTCGGTTATCGTCGAATATGAACAGGGGCCACCGCTTAAAATGAATATTCCATTATATGCTCTACCATTTCCCAAAAATAGAATGACGGCAAAGCTTGCAGAGTTGGATAATCAGAAAAAAATTGTGCCGGGAAAGACGACCGATTGGTTTGTAAAACAGCTCAAGCTCGGTATGAAGAAAAACACATCAGGTTCGAGTGAAGGTGTGATTAAGCGAGTTACATTTATGGTTGTAAACGGAAATGGTTGTAAAGGATTGGGTATTGACCTTACTAAATGGTGTAAGGGCACGGTTGGAAATTCAATCAATGGTCAAGGGCAGCAGGCGACGAACATATATTTTGGAATGAGTGCGACCATTGTGAATGAAAAGCCGTGTGAAGATGGTATGGCCAGAATCCCGGAGACTGGGGAATGTGGCTGTAAGGTGACGAAGAATAACACGGTTGTTGGAAAGGCGTGCGATGCAGGGTTTAAATCGAAGATGATTCCGGATCCCGATGATAGTGCAGGAAAAAAGATGTGTGAATGTGTTCCGAAGTGTTCTGGCTTGGAACGATGGGACGATAAGTTAAAAGTTTGCGAGCCGTGTAAGGAGGGTGAATATAACGCCTGGTATGATGCTGAAGTAGAATCTGAGAGAACAGGCATGCTGAGTCTGTGTTGGGATTGTAAGAGTTTGAAACAGTCCACACTGAAATGGTCAGATCTTAAAACTGGAAAGAAATGCAGTCCGGACGATTATTATTGTGGGGCGAGTTGCGGTTGTCCTGATAAGTTTGAAAAATCAGATGATGAAAAAACTTGCCAGGCACCATGTGATTTGGGTGATCGTTGGGATGGCAGCAAAGAAAAATGCGTAGCGTGTGAGTGGTGGCAGACATCATCGGATGACCGAACGAAATGTGTCGATTGCAATCCGGGTAATCCTTCAAGTGACTCAATGTTGAGGTATCCAAAGTATAAATATTTTTTTGTTGGTCCAGGCGATAGAGGCTGTTTTTTAATGAAGGATAAATGCAATCAGTATCAAGCTTACAGTACAAAGGATCGCAAGTGTTATGCCTGTCCACAAAGTGGCCCAGTTGAGAAGGGACATACTGCAGGGGGAACGTGGGCTGTAGGTAGAGGTGGAAAGGGAACGGACATGGCATATATACATTTGTGCGCGTGTCGTACGGGTGAAGAGGTGAATGTGCTTTCAAATTGTCCAACCCAGTGTCCGAAAAGCATGGCTTGGATAAATCAAAAGTGCAAGTCTTGTAGTGCATCTGAACGGATGGCACGCGATCGAAAATCCTGCCTCCAATGTGATCCTCTGGGAGGCATCCAGAATCCGAAGGATCCATATTCATGTATATGTAAATCTACACATGAACCGATAAACATGGGAACATATATTGAGTGTAGAGAAAAATGCCAACCAGGCCTAGTAAGACATGGCGGCGTTTGCTTAAAACCGTGTCCGAAAGGGATGATCTATAAGATGGGTAAATGTGTGAAGGAGCTGAGTTGCTCGTCGGGTCAGGTCGCTTATAATGGAACATGTTATTGGGAGGCTGGATATGGAACATGTTCCAAGGTATTTTTGTCAGATGGGCGTCTCTTAGCGCAAAGCACAGGCTGCACAGGGAACGAAATTTATAAATGCGAATATAACAAGTGGAACAAACACTACTGTCATTCTGGTTATGATTACATCGAGTCCAGTCAATGCAGTAAGTACGATCACAATCATGGAGGAAATCTTTGTTGCCTTAAATATCCCAATGTTTCTGTGGATTATAAATCGTACTACGGTGGGCCTACAAGCTCGCTCAACAAATATTGCTGTCCACCCGGCATGAGCCCGTCAAAAATTGGCGACAAGATGATTTGCAGGTGACGAAAGATAAATGGATTTATGAGCAAGCGAACATTATTTCATCTATCAAGCGAATGAGAGTAGCGTCGATGCCTGCTGCCCACAAAACACGAAACCCGTAGGTGATATTTGTAAATGATTTTAACTTAGTTCTTACGACTTATAACTTATGGGCACCTCTAAAAACCTCTAATTTTCTCCTATGGTGTCATTGCGAGAAGCCCATAGGGCGACGTGGCAATCCTGAACCCCCGTGCCTTTGACCGACGAAGCGGGCAAAGAATCCAGGGTTTATAAGCATTACCCCGAGATCGCCACGCCTCCATCCAGGAGGCTCGCGATGACAAACTGGAGGTTTTTAGAGGTGCCCTTATATTTTCTTTGTGATGCTGTCATATATAATGATTTTGAAAATGATATACAGCGCTTAAGATGGGATCATCCTCTACAATGCCGGAGTTAAACTTTTGACCAATTCCGGCGGCGTCATAGACGCCATGGAGCTACTCACCAAGGCCGGCATCGATCTCATCGCCTGCGGCACATGCGTTGAATATTACGGGATCAAAGATGAAATATCGGTAGGCCGCGTCAGCAATATGCAGGAGATTGTAAAGATAATGACAACCGCCAAGGATGTGGTGACGATTTGATATCACAAAAGCTTTTTCTATAAAGGCAGTGATTAGTGCGTGGTGCGTGGTGCTTAGTGATGGAAGATTATAGCTAGACACACTATGCACTAAACACTAAACACTGCCCTATACTACATGCCACATACGCTTTTTTATTTATGATACTTCTCTCCTCGTAAAATCGAAAATGCGCGGTAAAGCTGTTCAAAGAGGATGAGCGGGCACATCTCGTGAGGAAATGTCATTTTAGATAGTGAAATAATTAAATTTGCCCGGTGCAAAACTTCGGGATCAAGACCGAGCGCTCCTCCGATGACAAAAACCACCTCCCTGACGCTCGAATTTTGCCACCCTTGAATCTCGGCTGCGAGCTCCTCAGAGCTCAATTGCTTTCCAGTTAAATCGAGCGCCACAACGTAGGATTGGGGTAAAATTTGTTTCAAAATTTTCTCCCCCTCCCCTTTTAAAACAATTTCATCGCTGACACCGGATTTGATCTTTTCGCTCCGCACCGACTTAATCTGAAGGCGCGTGTAATGTTTGATGCGAGCAAAATACTCCCTCTCTCCATCTTGAAAAAAGGGAGTCTTTGTCTTTCCGACTGTGAGTATCGTGATTTGCATAGATAGATCATTCAGTATTTCGAAGCACTATTTAGCTTAATAATCTTGTTCAGCGTAATCGCCAAAGCCCCGCCGATCAATGCAGTGTATAATTGATACAGCCCCATCGCCTTCAGAAATATTTCTGGGAGAACATCTCCCCTCACCAACAGATATGCGGAGCCGAACAGAAAACCTGACTTGGCTATCGCGCCTATGAAGAGCAAGAGCCATCTATTCGTCGGTAAAAATTTGAATGATGTGACATATATGGCATTGCCTATCCATATGAATGGTATGATGTAGATCAAAAAAGGCGTGAAGCCGCCGAAGATGAGCCCCCTCGAGAGAACACCCAATGAGGGAAAGATTATTACAGGGATCACCTTAACGCTTCTCACATTCAAAGCGGCCATGACGAGTGCGGCGTTGACGACGATGCCGACGATGAGCTGAGGGTGGCCGAGAAGAAACGGGACACAAAAACTCACAGTCGCATAGAGAATCGTTTGTAAATTTTCTGAAATACCGAATCTCTTTTTTTCGATAGTGTTTGCAATTTCAGTCATCATATTTTATCTCCTCCCTCTCATATTAATATTTTCTTAAAGTAATTGAAAAGATAAAATATGTGCATGAAAAATAAAGCAGATAATTTATTACTCCCCGCTCTAAAGAAAATCCAAAAGAGGGATGGCTTTATCTCTGAAGATAGCGTCAAAGCTCTCTCGATCGAAACCAAAATCCCCGTATCCAGAATTTTTGGCGTCATCACATTCTATTCCATGCTGCACACAAAAAAGCAGGGCAAGCACATCATATATATCTGCTCGAGTCCGTCGTGCGCAGTCAACGGGTCGCTCGACATTTTTAAATATCTTGAGAAAAAACTGAAAATCAAAGCGGGGAGCACAACTAAGGATAAGAAATTCACACTATATGAAACCTCGTGCATCGGATGCTGCGATGAGCCGCCTGCGATGCTTTTAAACGGTAAATCACACACAAAACTGACCGAGACAAAAATAGACCAGATAATAAAAAAATGCAGATCTTAAAAAAGACAACGCTCAAGGCTTTGAAAAAGGCGAAACAGATAGGCTCCAACGGCGTCATAGGCCTCCTTGGAAAAAAGGGGTTGCTCGGCCGCGGTGGCGCCGGATTTCCTGTCGCGAAAAAATGGGAATTTGCACTGACGCAAAAGTCCGACGACAAATTTGTGATTTGTAATGCCGATGAAGGGGAACCGGGGACGTTCAAAGACAAGTTCATAATAAAAAATAATCCCGAAACCCTGATAGAGGGGATCCTCATCGCGTGCTATGTGATAAATGCAAAGCGGGCGTTCATATATTTGAGGGGAGAATATGAATATCTCGAATCAGGACTGAAAAAGACAATAGATGAAGTGATCAAAAAATCAGGCTCAAATGTAAATATCGAAATTGTACTTGGCGCCGGCGCCTATGTCTGCGGCGATGAAACCGCAATAATCAAATCGATCGAAGGGTATAGAGGCCATCCATATTACAAGCCACCCTTCCCTCCCATCGAAGGACTGTGGGGAAGGCCGACGGTGATCAACAACGTCGAGACGCTCGCCAATGTCCCGCAGGCGATCCTCTTCGACGACTGGAACAAAGACTTAAGGCTCGTCTCGCTCTCAGGCAATATCACAAAGCCCGGAATCTATGAGCTGCCTATCGGCACTAAACTCAGCGAACTCATCGCGCTTGGAAAACCGAAGCACAAGATCAAGGCTGTCTATTTCGGATGTTTTGGCGGGTGCATGCCATATGAGGATATGCCACTCGCGCCTGAAAGGGTCTGTGGCTTAAGCTGCTCTATCGGATCATATACGATAATCGTCGTCGATGAGGGAGAGTCTATTCCAAAGGTTGCCGAGTCGATCGCAAAATTTTACGAACATGAATCATGCGGCAAGTGTACACCGTGCCGTGAGGGTACCGTGAGAATCCTCGGGCTTATAAAAAAAATTAACGCAAAAAAGGCAACCGCCGCCGATCTCGAAACACTTGAAGATTTGGCCTTGCACATACACGAGACATCGCTCTGCGGCTTGGGCCAGACAGCGACGAATCATGTGCTGACCGCTTTGAAATATTTTAAAGATGAATTTGTTCCTGAAGGCTCTCCCCCTTAATAAGGGGGAGGTGGAGGGGGTCGAAGGGTTGAATAAATCAAGTGCTTACCACCCCCAACCCCTCCTTATCAAGGAGGGGAGCTATTTACGAATGAGTCAAATACAATGAAGATAAATTTAGATAACAAAGAGATAGAATGTGATTCGAAGATGACACTCCTTGAAATATGCAAGGGACATGGAATAGACATCCCCACCCTTTGTGTCATCGAAGGACTCAAACCTGAAGCCCGGTGCAGGATCTGTCTCGTTGAGATGAACGGTAAACTTGTGACGGCATGCTCCTCATATCCTTTAGATGGTTGCAAGGTGATCACAGATTCAAAGAAAATAAAAAAAGCTCGTGAGATTAACGCCGAGCTCATCATGGCCGAGCACATACCAACATGTTCGGTGGATAAAACTGCACACGATCTGTGCAAATTGATTGCGGATTTAGGTCTCACACGAATCCGATTTGATCCGATACACAAATACAAACAGGATTTGAGCGAGTCTGTCATCAGGGATGACAACAAGTGCATCAACTGCGGCAAGTGCGTGCGCGTCTGTTCTGAAATCATGGATGTCCATGCGATAGATTTTGAGGGAAGGGGCTATAAAGAAAAGGTGACACCATATTTTGGCCACAGGCTGCACGATGTCGCCTGCATCAAGTGTGGACAATGCATCGCCGCCTGTCCTGTGGGAGCCATCTTCGAGAGAGAACATCTCTATGAAGTGGTGAAGGTATTGAAGGATGGAAAAAAACATATCGTCGTCCAGACCGCGCCATCTGTGAGGGTGGCTATCGGCGAAGAGTTTGGGATGGAGGGCGGTTCGCTTGTCACAGGCAAAATGGTGGCAGCATTGAGGAGATGTGGTTTTGATAAAGTCTTCGACACCGATTTTGCAGCCGATCTCACCATCATGGAAGAGGGATCGGAGCTCTTGAAAAGAGTCGCCAACAACGGACCATTTCCGATGATCACGACCTGTTGTCCGGGCTGGATCAAGTTCATGGAGCATTTCGAACACGATCTATTGCCCAACATGTCGTCATGCAAAAGCCCACACGAGATGCTGGGAAGGTTGACGAAAACTTATTACGCACAAAAACATAATATCAAACCGAAAGATATCGTCGTCGTTAGCATCATGCCATGCACCGCGAAAAAGTTTGAATCGACTAGAAGCGAACTTCATAGCGATGTCGATTATGTTTTGACGACGAGGGAGGCGGCAAAGCTGATTCGGCACTTCATCATCGATTTCAAAAATCTCCCCGACGGGGAGTTCGATAATCCGCTCGGCATCTCAACCGGCGCCGGCGTCATCTTCGGTGCGACGGGTGGAGTCATGGAGGCGGCACTTCGAACGGCATATGAGTTGGGAACAGGAAAGAAACTTGGAAAGATCGAGTTCGACCAGATTCGCGGGATGGCGGGGATCAAAGAGGGAGAGGTTGTCATCAACAACATGACGATCCGGTTTGCAGTAGCCCACGGCGGGAAAAATATTAGAAAACTTCTCACGATGAAGGAAAGATATCATTTCATCGAGATCATGGCCTGTCCGGGCGGATGCATCGGCGGGGGTGGTCAGCCATGGCCGACGACAAAAGAGGTTCTGAAAAAACGCATGAGTGCAATATATTCAGCCGACTGCGAACTCCCAATCAGAAAATCGCACGAAAATCAAGCGGTACAAAAGCTCTACGAAGAATTTCTGGGACGTCCCCTGAGCGAAAAGTCTGAAAAGCTACTTCACACCACCTACACAAAACGCAGTCCATTTTAGAATATGGGCATCGTTTAAACACCGATTATATCAGTGCCGGCCTTGCATCTTTTATTCTTATGTCATAGATCAATATAAATTCAAATGTTAACAACAACGTTAATTGGAGGTGTGTATGGATAAGGTGCCTGGTGACAAAGGTTTGAAGAAGATATCCGGCAGAACAGGTTTTTCTCACAGAGGTGGTGCTTTAGTCACACTCGGCAGAAATGTTTCTGTTGATGCGATGAAGTTGGACAGATTTATAGGGGTGGTTAGAGAATATAACAAATATCTGAGAGTTCCTGTTAGTTCCTTATTTGTTCACAATCGAGGTATAAATAAGAGTTGGTTGGTTAAAACCAGAATGATCAACCTGGCTGGCAATGACAGCCTGACAGATAATCAGGCACATCGAGTGATGGGTAGGGCTATATTCTCTGAAAAATTCAGACATCCAAAGAGTAAGGAAAATTTATTAAAATTGTATCTATTAGGCTTGAGCAATGGAGCTATTCAATATTTTCAAGGATTGGTAAAAAACGATATCGATGTGGAGAAATTTTTTATTTTGGCCAATCTAGCGTACCGAACTGCGGCAAAGGAATTTATAAGAAATTTTGTTAATGCTAATTTACCCCGGGAAATTAAGGAGTGGGGAAAACAGCTCTGGTTATTTATGAGGGATCGTATCTATGCCGGAAAGGTTCTTAATAAAAGTGTTAAGGATCCGTTTAAAAATGAAAAATTTAATTTGAAATATTTCGGTCAGGTGGATTCGGTAAAGTGTCTGACCAATGCCGTGCTCCTGTCGAATTTTGATCAAGCAAGAGAGTATATCGCAGGCAAGTTAAGCAGGAGTCGATATGGAGCATATATCGATTTAAGGGATGTACTTGGATTGAACACAGAGCAGACAAAACGTTTTCAACGCAGCTTGGAGAGAGTGGCAAATAACTCAAAGCTGTCGAGTTATAAGAGGCTTTATGCCGCACACGTTCTCTCTCAATTGCCCGCTCCCAAATTCAGGGCCTTTGTGTTGAGTTGCCTTGAATCCAGGGATGTAAATATTGTCTATTTGGCTTTGGAGGTGATGAAAAAATATCATTATAAAAGAATCTCCTTTTATCGTAGCGATAACTTAAAGATCCTGAACATATATTTGAAATATTCCAGGTCAGGTAAAAAATGGCTGGCAACGCAAGCTCTAGCCGCCCTTCAGAAGAGGGGAGCTGTTGAAGATGTGGAAAAGGTATTAAAATATGGCCTCAAACTATCCGGGGTTGATAAAGCAAAGCTGATCTCAAATATCGACATGTCTTATCATAAGGGATTGTTGATGTGGGAAAGGCGTAGGACATTATTTTCGCTTGTGAGATTGTTCAACAGGAATTCAGATCATAAAGTTAAAAATGCTGCGCTTGAAAAGTTGAGTCAATATTACTGGATGATGAGGTCGAGTTTTGGTTGGTATAGAAAGGAGATCAGAATTGTAGAGAGATTTGTAAAAAGAATGTCTGAAAATCTTTTACAATATCCATTGGAGTTACAGGCCAACTATTGGAGGTTTTTTCTACACACTGATTTTGACAGGGCAGTGGATACTTTGAATCAAATCTATAAAAAATCCGACATATCTTTAAAAAGAAAAATAGCTATTTGGATTGGCGCTCTTCTTCCAGGGGGCTTTGCGTTTGAATTACTTGCTTCATGGCCTGAACTTCATATTTCGTATAAGCAGCGCTTCAGTCCAGCTCTTAGCAAAATAGCATCCACGTTTATCCTCTCGGATGATTGTAATTCTATCGTTACTATCGGCATAAAGTCTTTGATGTCAGCACAGAAGCTTCATATCAACAGAGATATAAAGGATAGGCTGTGGAGGATGATCGAGATGCCATCAAGTTATGCAAGCATGGCGATGTTGGTGTTTTTAAAACATGGAATTTATCCTGAACGCTTTATAGATTATTTAGATAGAAATATAAAATACAGACCAGATTTGATTTTCTCCTTTTTTAATAAGGCTACGACTTGCGCTTTTAAAAGATGTTATTACATCGACGGTTTGGTCAAAAATCATGGAAAGAGTTTGGTTGGGTTGGCTCAAAAAGTTGTACGGTTAAACACTGAGAGATATGCGATTGAAGAGGCAAAACAATTTTTGATGGTATACAAGAGGTTCAGGAAAAAATAATTTAAACTGATTTAGATCAGATTGCTGTCAAAGTTTAAAATTGTCATTATCTGTACTAGCCGCGACTTGATCTGACAGCCGGAGCGACGGTCAGATCAAGTCGCGGCTACTATGTATAAATGTAAACAGCAAAAAAACTCTTGTTTCGCAACGAAATTGAATTTATTGAGGATATTAAATGAAAAAAATTGGTTTCAGAACAGCTGGGATTCTTGCGATATTGTTATTTTTTTTATTGTCATTCAAGGCATATTCACAAGATGCTCAAGAACCATTGAATCAAATTGCTCAAATGCTAAAAAGTAACACCGATGCAGAAAATGGGTTAATCTTTGGTTACTCAGTTTGGGGATTGTTTGGGGCGTTTATTTTCAGCATGGCAGGGCTTCTGGCTTTTAGATATGGCAGAAAGCAATCTGCAATAGCCCCAATCATAATTGGTATTGCCTTGATGCTATATCCATACTTTTTCAGTAGCACTTTAGCGATCTATTTGGTTGGAGTTGCTCTTGTTGGTTTGCTGTTTGTTTTTCGCTGACTATAAAAAAGGGGCTCAAGGCGATATTTGATGAAGGGATGGCAGTTGTTGTGAATTCACCAATTCGAAAACTTCCCGCGGGCGCTTCTCCCAAAGAGGCTTATGTTGATCTAATTGAGAATCCATACATCTCTTTCATACTGACAGGGACGCGAAATCACCTTGCCGAAACGCTGAATTATTTATCGAAGGAATAAAATTATGAAAAAAGAAATTGTAAAAATTGAGGGGATCAACAACAAGCCTGGAACATTTAATCATGTAGTAAAGGTAAACGGTTTCCTATTCCTATCCAGCCAGCTCTCTTGCGATTTAAAAACAGGAGAGACTATACATGGAAATATTAAGGAACAGACAAAACGGGCAATGGATAATATTAAATTTTTGATTGAGGGCGCAGAACCGTCCAAAGTTTCTATTCAGGCCCCTTCACCCGTGCCGGGGATTGATATTGAAATTGAGGCTACAACAGCATTAAGGAGCCTCTGAAAGATTCAACAATATCATTCCAGTGAAAGAGCCTCCCCTCCTTTGTAGAGGCTGTTGCTGAACTGAAATGTAGGGGCAACCCCCCGTGGTTGCCCTCTTATAAGTGCAGGTTTAAAACCTGCCCCCACACATTAACACAAGTTCGGCAACCGGCTCGGAAGCAGGAACTACATCATAAAATTACAGGTTTTTAGAGATTTATCGAACCATGCCGTAAGGTGCGATACGCTCGATTTATATAATAATTTGATATTAATGGCTTTATTGATAAAAAGGAGTTGTTAAAAGGTTCGGTAGGTTCGGTAATCTTAAAAATATCAATTGTCATTCTTTGAAATTATGTTAAAATATCGAACCATAAGGAATGTTCGATAAAACAACTTTATATTATATTCATAAATATCAAATAGTTATTAAATTATCCTTGTTTATTAAGGTTCGGTAGGTTCGATAATAATATGGAAATTACTAACATCAAAAAAGAGCTCGAGCAGTTGCGAAATAAACGTGGCCGCCTGATTCATGTTTCAAATGTTGAATGGTACTCATTATTTAAAGACGAAATTCGCAACTCGATTGCGATAGAGGGACTATTTACAAACAGGAACGATCTTATCGAGGTGCTTGAAAAGAACAAACGAACTGATAAGCATAAGGCTGCGGCAATTCTGGGATACTTTGAATCTGCATCAGCTGTCTATGAATACGCGGCAAATCAATACAGAGAAAAAGAGTTTTCAATGCGCATGTCCGATATAAAACAGATTCACACACTGCTCATGCGCTATGAAAAAGAGATGGAATTTTACGAAGGAGAGATAGGAGAATTTCGCAATAAAACAGTTGAAGTTACACTATCCACCTTCACTCCCATCAATGAATTTTACGTGAGATCAGCAATGGAACTTCTGGTGAAGTGGGTCAGTCATCATTTACAAACTAACGTCTACTCACCGGTGAGATTGGCTGCAATGGCACATGTCTGGTTTGAATCTATCCATCCATTTCGTGATGGA
The DNA here is from genome assembly GCA_043818055.1 of Pseudomonadota bacterium. Taxonomy (GTDB): domain Bacteria; phylum UBA10199; class UBA10199; order 2-02-FULL-44-16; family JBDRGF01; genus JBDRGF01. The sequence continues at coordinate 29,368 of JBDRGF010000014.1, forward strand.
AATGGCAGATCTGGCAGAATACTTTTATCATATCTGCTTATAGGATTCGGGTTGATCAATATTGCGATCAAGGGGGTCTCAAAAAAAGATCGCGATCACTACTATGATGCCCTCGAAAAGGCTGATGATGATTTTGAGGAAATAAACCGGAAGATTGAAAAAGGAGAGAACGTCAGTGTTAAGGATGTAGATCAATACATCCATAAAGACAATTTTGATGAATTCGTGTCTATTGTTGTTAATAGTCTTGAAAACGCCACAACTCGACTTAAAAAAATCGATGTGGATAGCATTGACAAGAATGCCAAATTGCCGCTTGGTGACCTTGCACATCTTTATAATTATTCACCAGACTATCTTAGGAATTTAGTCAATCGGGGAAAGCTGAAGGGTCAGAAAAAAGGAAAAACCTGGTATGTGCGCATAAAAGATCTGGCCGATTATATAGAGCAGATTAACGAAGAATGATAGACCAGTGTTTCGTTAGTTAGACTATGAGGAAGTTATGAGTGACAATGAAAACATTGTCAAAAAGCTCTGGGAAATATTTGATAAGAGGCGATTTGCAAAAGTCAGACCTTTGTTGAGCCAAAACTTTGAATGTACATGGCCTCAATCGCAGGAGATTATCAGAGGAGCAGATAATTTTATTGCACTAAATGAGAATTATCCGGGTAAATGGGCTATCGAATGTAAGAGAGTAGTAAGTTGTGGAGATGAAGCCGTGTCCGAAGTCGAACTGACAAACAATGGTCAAAAGGTGTATGCCACGTCATTTTTTGAAATTGAAAACGGGAAAATTTTTAGACTGACTGAATATTGGAGCGAGCCCTATCCCGCTCCAGAATGGCGGGCTAAGTGGGTGGAAAGAACAAAGTAAAAAACACCGACAGAGGGAAAAACAGCGTCTGATTTTGGCTTCGTCTGGGCTTGTCAAACGTTTGGCTAACCTCGTTTCTAAGAATATCAAGAAGTAAAAAGAACAAGCAGGCTTAACTCAGGAAGAGTTAGCGGAAAAAGCCCATTTTCACATCAAGTATTATCAACGCTTAGAAAGCTCAAAAACTAACGTGACGATCAAAGCTCTTAGCAAGGTTGCCAAAGCTTTGAGTGTATATCCTAGAGTATTTTTTGATCCGTTGAGGTAGTTTTTGTAGGCCCTAACCAACTTTTTCTTCAACAATAATCAGAGCTTGTTCAACTCTCTCGGAATATATTTCTTTATTTGCCTTTTTTAATGTAAGTTCAAAACCAAGTTTTCCAGGAGAAATGGGTAATCCCTCTGCTATTAGAGAAATGTTTAACATTGTTTTTCCCTCATCCATTATTACTTTGCCAATAATTGACTTTAACTTTTGTCCTAAAATTTGAAATGTAAAACAAAAGCTATCAGGACGTTCATCATTTTCATTGAATATAAGGCGCAAATAAATAGCTAATCGGAGTGGTTTAGGCCATTTTACTTCCAAAGCTTTGGGTACTTTTATTATCAGTCGATCTGCATACAGTCCCATTAATGAGAATTTATTGTGCAGTTCGTTCCTAATATCATCACACAGTATATAGTTATCAAGCTTCATATTTTATGTTCTCCTCTTTTTCATGTTCCCCAATCTGATATATCGTTGGTTTTTCTTTACGTTGAAACTCAAATATACCTGTAATCCCTGAGCTGTTGCTTTCAATAAGAAACTCCCCAGTTAAACCTTTTGCCCCCTCTATCGTACGATTAATAAGGTGCAAACCCTCTCTTAGTAATGTGGTTTTTGCTATTCTATCATTAAACTTACTGGCAGCAACTTGCGCAATCCACGGATAAGTGTAAACCGTTCTCAGTAATGCAAGAGCTGTTGCAGAAAATTCTCCATTTTTCCACCTAGTTAATGTTCGTGTTGGTAATTCAAATGCCCTTTCAAAAAAAGCCATTGATATGCCTTGTATGTTTGTCAAGGTCTCTATCATATTCTTCATTGAAACAATTTGAGCAGTTTTATAGGCTTCTAAAAATTTTGAATCATTTACAAGTGCAAAATCACCTTGTTCTCCACAAGTTTTACATAAATATATATCTTGTTCATAACTGAAATTAGGCCCTGCTGTGAGCATTGAAGTTTCACTGCATACTTGCTTTTTTACTTCACTTGAACCACAAACCGGACATTTAATTCTACTCATTTCTTACCTCCAAATATTGCCCTTAAAGGTTCAGCAAAAGGAAGATTTCTAGGATCAGGTTTGTCATTCTTTTTAAAGGATTTGATAAACCATTTTTTAAATTTTAGCTGAAAGAGAAAAGCTAAATATCCATAGTCCAAACCTGAAAAGAAATTATATGAATCAACCATTATAGGATTTTTGGGGTCCGGATTCTTAATCCATCTTTCAGTGTTTGCAAATTTAGGTGACTCCAAACCGCCATTACCTATAAAGGACAGAACCTTGTCTTGAGTATAAAGATTAAAGTCAAGTTTTGCAGTTTTCATAGCTTCATCCAGAACAAGTGCACTTTTATTTCCTATATTGCAGGCGATTACAAATTGACTTAGATCATAGCTTGCGCGCTTTGCCATTATTTACTTTCTTTGGAGAAATTCATATTATCTATATATTTGGTAATGATACGTAACATATTATAATGGATCATGCAACGCTAAATAACATATATAAAATATGAGCGAATGCATGTATTTAACTGTTTGATATTATTGATTAAAATTTTAATATTCAGGAAGTAGTTTATATATTTTGTGACATCAATTATCTGTGTTCAATATCATTGAGTCAACCGGTTGCCCTTTTTTGACATCTTTTTTTGATTTAAGCTTTAAACTAGCCTTATAAACAGAAACCTTTAGTCTTTCTTTGTCTATGTTAACTGCCAGTGCATCTGCATCACGAGTAAATCGCTGACTGCCCGCAATTTTCAAAAGCACAAAACCGCCCTTGAAAATTATATGATTTGATAATTCTTTGTGTTGCTCAATGCGGGCAATAGCTCTTTCCAATGCTACGATAACTCTCAGTTTGTTGATATGATAACTAGAATCTTCAGCCGAAAGCTGTTTAAGCCTGCGACGTATATGTTTTGCTCTTTCATCATTCATTGTGAAAGCGCCTCGATGTATGATCGTATACGATGTTCGACTTTCATTTTTTTTTGCCATGTCATACAGCTTGCCAAGTTTAACCTTTTTCTGTGATACAGCTTTTTTCAGGGCTGATAATGCCACTTGAGATCCGACGATTTGTTTATATACTAAACAATCAATAAGCGTGCGTTCAATTGTCGTAATCCAATAAGCTTTTGTTTTATTTATAAGGATGACATAGTATTTAAGTCATGTGTCACCAAAATTGATTATCAAGGTTTCCCTCTACGATTCACTATTAAAGATCACTCACCGGATTGAATATCCACCAACTGTTTTTAATTTCTTTATTAGTTAATGGATCGACATTTTTGCCTCTGAATACCAGTAAAGGATAACCTACTAACTCTTCAGTTATTGGATTGATTATTTCCTTTATTATTTTTAAAATATTCATTGAATCATCTGAGTTCCCTCTCGCAGTCAACTCTTCCACAGTTGCGTAGCGCCTTTCCCACAAATACCACAAAAGCTGTTCACTCATGCTATCCAACTTATCTGCGATCTTGCATAATCGTTCCTCGGTAAGCTGTTCAGGAAAGGCCCGAATGCGTATAAGCCGCTCCCATGTAGCGAGATCATTTACAACAAGCCATACTTTCTGACTCTTACCCTCATTAGTGCATTGCATCTGTAGCGTCCTCTTGATTGTAAAAGCAAAGGGGCGTTCATTATACTCCAAATTGTTCATCGACTTATAGGAATAGGACCAGAGCACTATCCGTTCTTTGGAAAATATCAGGGTGCGATCAGAGGCCTGCCAGACTCCCATCTGCCACCTATTTTTTTCTGCGGTTAAAAGCCCCCCTGGAGATTCTAATAACATTCTTTCTCCATGGTGAAGCGGTAACTCAACCCTTTTTTTTTCTCTTCCACTTTTCATAGACGACATCCATATAGTCCTTTATTTTCTGGGTCATTGTTTCTATCTCTTCAGACTTGCTGGTATCAATAATATCCATGGCCTCTTTGATAATATTATCAATTTTTATATATACCTCTGTTCCTTTGCAAATATTCATCTCTTCAATAGATTCCTTAAGACCTTGAACCACTCTATCCAATTCTACTCTTGCTATAATATTATTCCTAGTCTCCTCATCACTATCACGATGCTGCTCTGCCTCGATAATCAATTTCTCAATATCATCTCTGCTCAGTCGATCTGAATGGACGGTCATCTCTTTTTCCGAGCCACTATAAACATCTTCAGCCTGTACATTTAAAATACCATTCACATCCACGGAAAAGGTGACGTTGATCTTGGGCACGCCTTTAGGAGCATCGGGAACACCTGTTAATGTAAAATCACCCAAGGATATGTTGTCCTTAACTAAAGCCCTCTCACCTTGAAGAACATGAATATCCACTTCAGATTGACTATCCTCAGCAGTGGTGAATATCCTATCTTTAGAAGTAGGAATCTTGCTGTTGCGTTCAATCAGTTTAGTAAATATCGCTCCTTGGGTTTCCAACCCCAATGAAAGAGGAATCACATCTACCAGCACAATATTCTTAAGTGAACCAGTAAGTACACCGGCCTGAACTGCTGCACCAATTGCAATAACCTTATCGGGATCGATATCCACAAAGGGTGACTGGCCTGTGAATTCAGCCACGCGGCTCCGAACCATTGGCATCCTGGTAGCTCCTCCTACTAGAATTACCTTATCCAAAACCTTCACATCGATACCCGCATCCTTTAAGGCCTGTCGAGCAGGGTGAATTAATCTCTCACATAGGTGGCTAGTTAATTTTTTGAATTTGGATCTATCTATAGATATCCTGTTTGAATTACAATGCTCCCCCACATTCACTGTGGAGGGTAAATTTACAAATGTCGATTCATCGTCAGTAAGCTCTATTTTGGCATTCTCTGCTGCTGTAGAAAGGCGTTGCAATGCCACTGGATCTTTCCCTATCTCACTTCCAACTCTAGCCTTAAATTCTTCCTTAAAATGTCCTACTAAAACATCTCTCCAATCATCTCCTCCCAACTTCATATCACCACAGGTCGATTTGACCTCATAAACGCCGCTTGCAAATTCTAAAATAGATACATCGAAGGTCCCTCCACCCAGATCCCAAACCATCACCAACTCGCCCTCCTTCTGGTCCAACCCGTAGGCTAAAGTTGCAGCTGTCGGTTCATTTATAATCCTCAAGACTTTAAGCCCAGCAATCTCAGCAGCATCTTTTGTCGCCTGCCTTGCTATATCGCTAAAATAGGCGGGTACGGTGACAACAGCTTCTCTTATTTTTTCACCCAGATACATTTCGGCATCTTTTTTTAATTTACCTAATACAAATGACGAGATCGTCGTAGGTGTGTATTTGCGCCCATGAAGAGTACAGGTATAACTTGTTCCCATCTTTCTTTTAATGGAGGCAACTGTATTTTCTGGTTCAAAAACGGCACGAGATTTGGCAAGATTTCCTACAAAGAGATGTCCCTCCTTATCGAATCCAACAATAGAAGGCGTAAGAGATTCGCCTTCAGCATTTGGAATGATAGTGGGAACACCATCTTTAATGTATGCCATCACACTGTATGTTGTTCCAAGATCTATTCCAATTACGGTCATTGTTAATCCTTTATTTTTTGCGCTCGCTCTTTTGTCCGTCGACTTTTCTTTATTCCTTTTTTCTTCTGTGTTTTTTGAACACTTTTTTTGCCAGGGAATTTTTCCGACAACAATAGTGGTTCTGAATCATCTACCTGCCGTATTACTTTCATATCTCCAAATTCAGCCATCAACCTTAACCAATCCTGAGGCTCATTCATAACCACAAAATGCACATGCCCACTCTTTAACGTGATTTTTAGTTGGAGTTTCTTTTTTCCAGCTAGCCAATTTCTTTTTACAATAGTTAATTCCTTAATAGTAGAATAGCGAAAATCTTTAATAACCTTTCTCACCTGTGCCAGCATAAGCCTTCGATCAGTTAGATAGATATTGCAGGGACGAAAAGTGGAAAATGCTTTTTGCCCAATGTCAAGCGTGCCTGAACACTTCTTTATTATCTTTTCTTCAGGTTCCAACATTGGGGTCGGTAGTTTCCGGTGTAGGTCTAAACTGCTCTTGATCATATTGCCTCCACTTGCTGCTCGCTATTAATCTCCTTCTCAAACTCTGTCATCATTCCATATTGCAACATAGTCTCCATGCCGGCAATAGCGGCCTTTAAATTAATCCCGATCAATGGAACATCACCCATGGTGATTACCAAATCAGCATTCAACACAAGGCCTTTGTCTAAAAGCCGGTCCAATAAATCAACTAATGTTGCTTCTCTTTCTCGAATAGGTTCCATGACTAAATCCCCACAAACGAATAAGGGGGCCATGGGCCGGTAAACCGTACCGTATGATCCTCACATTGACCAATATCCTCCAACAGATCTCCTAATTTCTTGACCTGCTCAGCATCAGAGAGACACGATACATTTAAAAGCATCTGTTTATCACCTTCTAGTCTTTTTATTTTTTCTACAGTGATGTTGGAAACACACTGCTTGATCTGTTTGAAAAAAACTCGAAACAGCTCTGTGGCCTTATGCTCCATCTCATCCTTTAAGGCCTTTTCATATCTTTTCTTATACATATAGGCTGTGCCTGTGCTTTCTCCTTCAGATTTTTTCTTTAGTTCCATTAGATCATTCTTAGAATTTACAACCTTTTCTATACATCTTGAAGGACACCAAAAAATCTGAACTCCATATTCTGCTTTATCACGCACATTGAACATTTTCTTCACCAGCCGGTCATTCTCCCTTTCCATCCATATTCTAAGTTTATTTTCATCGCCACGTATGATAGTGCCAAAGGCGAAAGGTAGAATGGTTTTATATCTCTTCCAAGCTTCTTCTACTACAGATTGATGTGCAGCTACCCATTTTAATGATTCCTGAGAATTTTCTATCTTAACCCCGGATTCAACCGGATGGACAACTGCTGAAATATTATTATTAGAAATAGTAATAACAGAAGATTCTTCAATTCCTATAGGCCCTAGTGATGCATCATCAACGCTATCTATAATGCAATACAGATAATATCCTTTACTCACACTTCCTCCTTCTTCAACCATATCGAGCTATCTACTAAACCATCCAGTTGTTTACGAAGACTTCCCACTGCTTCACAAATACCCTGTTCCTCTTTTAGTTCCTCAATAGTTTCTTTTAATTTGAGGAGAGAATTTCCCAATCTTTCTATCTGTTCATCATTTAGACTTTTTCCTTCCATCCTCCGCAAAGCCTGATGTTCCAGGGTTTCATGCAAGATCTCCACAATAGCTATAACCAGTCCGACAAGACTTCCTTTTAGATTTTCACCCTCAAGATCGATCTTCATGCTTATCCCCTACTTCTTCTTTTTTAAATTAAACTCTCTCGCCAACTTCTCATCAATTTCTTTAAAGCGTTTTTCCATCTCTTTTAACTTTGGGTTATTAGATTTTTCCAATTTCTTGGTCAGTCTCTTTATTCCTTTTTGTACCTCTTTCACAATCTTCAATAGATCTGCCATACATCCTCCTCACTTTACTTTCACAATAGGTGCTAGCTCCAAGGCGCGCTTGGACATGAAGCCGCACCATGGGCATCCCTTTTCCAATAGTTCATCTTTGGCCACACGTTTCTCACACTGAGGACAATCTTCCTTAGGAATAACTGCTTCTTTCCAGATAGGCAGGTCCAGTTTGGTATCAGATGGAAACTGGAGTCCATAGCGGGCTGCCGTCTCAAATGAAGCCAGTGCTGCCCTGATTTTAATGCCCAACAACTCAGTACCAGCGAGAGACACAGCTATATCGGCATTGATTACCAACCCCTTATCCAGCACCCTATCCAGCACATCAGCCAAATTATTATCTTGATATTGTTCCGGTTTAATAGCCATAAAAGCACCTCCTAGTTGTAGATCATTTTTCCTAATTCCTTTAATTTCTCAACTCCTCCAACACCTTCCGATATAAAGGGGATTGTCATAGTTTTTTTTGGGCTTAATCTCTCTAGCTCTTTTAGCATCCGCTGTTGTTCACTATTCTTGCTACGACACAAATCACAATCCATATTTTCACGAAACATATTGGCTACCGTTAGGGTAAGAGGAATATGTAATTTTCCCAAATGCTCTATAAATCTCTTTGTTTCTGCAATCACCATGGGTTCTAATGTTGCAACAACTACAAAACGGGTCTTTTCCTTATCTGCGAAGATTTCAAGAATAGCCCGAATATCTTTAGATAATTTCACCATCTTCCCGGCGACCGCCCCTAAAGACATTGTCTGTTTGTATTTGATGAGAAGTTGAAATATGGCATTCAACCATTCTCTGATCAGGTGAGGCAATTCCAGAAAACGAAACAGATGTCCCGTAGGTGCAGTATCAAAGATAATAGTATCAAATTTTTGGTCACTCTCTTCCCGTAGATAATCAATCACCTGATAGAGAGCCATCAACTCCTCTAGACCCGGCGGGGACATCTCCATCAAATCATTAATAAGTTTACGATCATACCCCAAATCCATACCGCTTTCAGAACTACTGCTTTTAAAAAAACTGTCGAAGAGATTATCCACTGTCTCCCTGTACTCGCGTTTAAATCTTTCTAACAATTTATAAGCATCCAATTCTAAAGCATAGAGATTAGAATTTTGAATCGGTATAATTTTATTTCCCGTCTGTTGCCCTAAGCAGTCAGAAAGAGAGTGGGCGGGATCTATAGAAAAGAGAAGAAATTTTTTGTCTGGCTCAGCAGAAGAGATCCTTAAAGCGGTGATGCTGGCAATGGTAGTCTTTCCCACACCACCTTTTCCACCCACGATCAATAATTTAGGGTTCCCACTCGATAATAATTTTAATGGAACAGATTTACAGGTGATAGCAACTTTCCTACTTATCGCTTTACCCTTCTCCTCTTTTAATTCTTTCTTTATCCCCTTACCCTCTAGATAAGCGGAAAACCATTCAAGTCCAGCGCTTCCTTGAATAGAGTGTAGAGCTAAAGGAACCTGAATGATTTCCGTTGAAGAAAAGTCTTTCTGCAATTTAGAAATTATCTCATTTTGTCTATCTCTAAGAATTGAACAGACTTGACAGTTCCCATCCTCTTGAATTCCATTCACCACAATATGACTAAATGGCACATGTTGTTTATCCAAAGAAGAGATTAGACGTTTGGTCTCTAAAAGACTTAAACTCTCAGGAAGCATAACTACAATAAACTCTGTCATGTTTCGATCACAAAGCATCTGCCTGACATGTTTCAGATCAGATCGCATATTATCTAAAAAATTGTCTACAGAATCTTTCTTAATTTGTTTTGCAAAATGTCTCTGCATGATGCGGTGTTTTTCCTGCATCAAATCGAATAGATTAAGCCATGAATCTAATATTTTAGGTAATCTAAGGAGGGATAAGGTATGTCCAGTAGGCGCGGTATCTACAATCAAATGTTTTATTTTTTTATTTTGTAAGAGTTTAGCCATCTCTAAAATGGCCATAACTTCGTCAATCCCTGGAAATGACAGATCAAAGAAACTCTGAATATCTTCTGAGTCGAAATATGTACCCCTATCCGCTAAAAGCTTGATCTCTTCTGCGTGTTCTCTTTTGAAATGGTCTAGTAATATTGCTGCGTCCAACTCTCTAGCATACAAGTTTGTGGTGCCCTCAATCTGAGTAGATTTATTTCCAATCTGTTGTCCAAAACTATCAGATAATGAATGGGCAGGATCAGTGGAGATGAGCATAATCTGGTGCTCCTCCGCTTTCTTGGCTAACGACATGGCCAAGGCAGCTGCGGTAGTAGTCTTTCCTACACCACCCTTACCGCCAACAAAGGTGAGTCTTGATCCTTTCTTAAAAAAGATGTTTTGCACATTAGCAATCATTTATTCCTCACTGGTCAACCCTAGACAAAGTCGAGGGACGAGCACTTCGATTTCAAAACTCTTCTTCTTCCTCGCCCTTTTTACAAAAACCTGTGACGTTACCTTTACCGTCGAGTTCAACATTATAAATGTTGCGATCGAAAATCGGTGGGTAGCCCAATTTTTTTAAATATTCATCCTGTTCGGTAATTTCTACCCTGGTAGCCCATCCCTCACCGACCTTGTTAAGCTTCAAGAACCTGACCGCTTTAGTGTCCTTACCTAATTCCTTAGCACAGAACTCAGCAACCTTACCCTTTGCTTCATTGAGATTCATCTTTACCCCCCTTCTTTCTTCTTTTTCAAAGAATTTAAGAGATCTGTAATCTCTTTTTCCCTCTTATCATGTTCCTCTTGTGTAACATCACCCATCTCATGCAACATCTGCAACTCAATCAACTCCGACTTCAATTTATCCGCATCCCCCATCTGCTGATCAGCTACCTCTTGAACTTTTTCCCCTAGCCATTGAACCAGCTTTACAGGGCCCATCAAGGGTGCACCTAGTAAATTGAGTAGTAATCCCATTTTTTCCCTCATCCAGGTTCTTAACTTTAATCCCAGTTTACAGCTATCTCTATAAAATTTGACGGAGGTGTGGGACCAACGTACCTTAATTGAAAAAGATCCTTGTACTCCTCCGACAACTCACTTACCTTGACGTCAAATTCGGTTTGGCTTTCCTTGCCAACCAGAAAAGCCCCGTTCAAAACCATCCGATCTCCCACCAGTTTGTTAGTCTTGGCTTCAGCTGCAAGAGGTTTAAGTTTATCAAACAGTTCACATTCCAACACTTTCCTCTTCTGTTGAAGTGTCTCCTTGACCTTCTGTCCTAGTACAATCATATCGTTCCTGGCTTTATCAAAGGGGAGTTTGGCCAATCTATCGCGCCACTCCTTCAAACGTGGGTTTTCGTCTAACAGTGTACTGTAAGCCTTATCCATCTCGACCCATAATGCCCTGACACCATATTCTTCTTTATCCGCAAAATAATCGATTCGTTCACGCAATTCCTGATAGCGATTTCTTAAAAACTTTTCCACAATCTGCTCAGATGTCTCACCAATAGTACAAAATTTAATTGGTAAGGTTACATAATCTTTCATCACCATTTCATTGACTTTTTGATGCTTAATCGTATTTTCTCGACTAATATCCCATTCCTTAATTGGCGAGTTACTCACCACACAAGCTATCTCTTCATGAGTAATAGTATAAACCTCTTCACCAACTTTCCCATCCTCAGACAAACCAATGGGACCAAATGAACGATCTCCGTTGGCTTGAATTACAGAGTACATGTATAGCCCCATCGTCTTCTCCAACTCTTTCTTGCTTGACTCATTTTTCATATTTTAAAATCCCTCTACGGATAGCTGATAGTTTATTTTATAATTTTATACGCTAAACGCTAGTTACATCCTCACACTGGCAAAACTATATGGTGGCAAAGGGCCTATGTAACATACTTTGACCCTCTCCTTATTTTCTTCTTCCAATCTATCCACCGCTTTATCGAATTGATCTAATTTATTTTTATCCACTAAAAATGAACCATATAAAACTAACTCATCTCTCGTAGTGGAATTAATTTGATAATCACTGATATATCCTTTCAAGTACTTCATATACTTCGTAACCTCTTCTGCCTTTTTCTGACACAACTGAGCAGCAACAAACTGGCCAGCCATTATCAAATCTTCCCTACTCTTTGGTTTAGAATTTGTTTTGAGAGTCTGCAAATGTTTACTCTTTTTAACGATCTCATCAAAGACTCCCTTCATTTCCTTCCAAAACACCTCTAATTCGATTTCCACCTTTCCCCTCATCTTCTTGAATAGGCGTTTAAATTCTTTATGATGCTGTTTCAAAAATTGGAAGACCTCTTTGGTGCCTGGAGCAACTGTACCAAAACAAATGGGTAAGGTTTCATATTGTTTCATCATCTTTTCCAGCACAAGTTGATGTGCTTTCAAATGGGCTTCGTTGGCCAGGCTATATTCATCTTCTCCTGCATCACTGACCATGCAAGCTAAACCCTTTAGATGAATGATATAGACGCGCTCATCATCCAGCCCGATGGCCCCAAAATCCATCTCCTTATCAGCGAGGATGACGCAATATATATACTTCGCATTTGCCATAATTAATCAACTACCTTTCCTAAATGCAGCTCCATATTAACAAAATTATAAGGAGGTGTTGGCCCCACATATTTTACATCGTAGCGATTTTTATTTCTCCCGGAAATCAGCTCAATCTTCTCATCGAATTCTTGTTGTCTAATTCTTTCCATCAGAAAGGCTGCATTGAGAACCATGCTATCTTCCCTCATGCTAAGAATTTTATCCTGATGGGCCAGCCGGGTAAGAACTGACATCCAGATATCTCCCTCCTCCTCCCTTTTTTGATCCAAAAACTTTGCAACTTCCTTGCCTAATTGCAAAAGTTCATCTTTAATTAAAACGCTATACACCAAACCTTTTTCTTTTAACTTGGAATTTTCTTGAACCAATTCTTCAAACACGTTTTTCATATTCTTCCAATAAACCTTAAGACCGATCTCGATTTTATTGTCCAAGTCTTGAATAAGACCCAAGAATTCGTTCCGACGCAGTTGCAATAAACCGATAATATCTTTAACACTTTCCGCAACTGTACAGAAACGAACAGGTAAAACGGTGTATTCTTCCATAACTTGCTCCACCACGCGCTGATGAGCGAGCAGCGTATCTTTACTCAATTCATATCTGGTGAGCGGAGTATTGCTGATGACTGCCGATAGACCTCCATAGCAGACATTATGCACTTCATCACCTCTGCCACCGATTCCGATGGGACCGAAGTGCTTGGCCTCATCCGTAGCAATTATGCAGTATATGTATTTCCCCTCTTGCATCAGGCAGTTCCTTCCACAACCTTTGTTAAGTAACAGCATTCAACATCCAGGTTAGCAAAGGGGTTCTCTTCTACATCATAAAAGGCCTTAAGCAGATCAAGACTTTGATAAATTTGGGAAATCTTTTCGTTGCGATCCTCTTTTTCTTTTGAATCAGGATGATGTAGTTGGATGAGTTCCCGCCCCCTCTCCTTAAGCATATCTAAGGTAGTATCCCTATCTACTTTAAATAGATTCATCGCTTCTCTCAAGCAACCCGACTCAACCTTCTGCACCTGCACTGTTCTGAAACTATGAGGTGGAAGGGGCATAAGGCATTTAAAATCGAACTCACTATTGAATTTATCGTCTAGTCCATAAATAGATTTGAGAAAATCATCCTCTCTACTCTTGGAGATAAGAAAAGAGGTGTTGAGGATCATCTTATTTTCAAGCCTTTCGTGATCAACTCTATTCTTTCCCCATTTATTTAATGAAAAGAGTATTTCAGCCGCCACCCTCTGACGCTCAGTTTCCAGCTTATCCTCCAATTCCATACCAACTTCCATAATTAATTCCCGACTTTTTTCCTCTTGGGCCTTAAGTTTTAGAGCCTTAATCTCATCGTCACCTTCTGCTATCTTCTTTATCTCCCTCAGAACATCCCAACTTGCTGTGAGATTGACCTCAAATTTACCCTCCATGTCAGCCAATGCTTTTTTAAAAAGGGGTTGCCCTCTTTTTATAATTGTCATGGTATCTTCTAAACTCTCCACGGATGTGCCAAATTTGATAGGAATGACCAGCCGTTGTTTCATTATCTCTTCTAGAGTCTTTTGATGGGACAGTAGTTTCTGCATTAAATCCTGTTTATCGTTTTCATCTACAGCCCACTCATCCAACTCCGACATCACAATAGCTATATCATCCAAAGGAAAAGTTTTTACCAGAGTCCGCTTTCCGTGGGAGTTAGCAAAGCCGATCTCTCCAAAATCCATCTCCTTGCCATCATTGATTATTCCGTATAAATACAATTTCATCTCTTCTCCTTCTTCACTTCTGTAAGTGCATTTACAAAATCTTCTGCCATAATCCTGAGTGATGTCTTCTTTTTGTCTGCATCCTCTTTGTGTTTGTAAATAAACTCACGCATTGCGTTCATGCCAGCCCTGCGACAGATGGCCTCTATATCTGAACCACTCATCCCTTCGGTTTCTTTGACTAGCGAATCAAAACCAACATTGGAACCCAGCGGTTTTCCCTTAGTATGAATATCAAATATCCTCTCCCTAGTTTTCGCATCTGGAACACCTACGGAAAGTATAAAATCAAAACGACCAGTGCGAAGCAGTGCCGGATCGATTAGATCTTTGCGATTAGTAGCACCTAAAACCATCACGCCTTTGAGCTCTTCGATCCCATCCATCTCTGTCAAAAATTGACTGATAACCCTCTGGGTTACACCGGAATCAGCACCAGCCCCGCCCCTCGCAGGCACAATAGAGTCGATCTCATCAAAAAAGATGATACAGGGAGACGCTGCTTTAGCACGCTTAAACAATTCTCTTACGCCCTTCTCCGCTTCACCTACATATTTATTCATCAACTCCGGGCCCTTGATAGATATAAAATTTACTTCACTCTCGTTGGCTAACGCCTTAGCGATCAGCGTCTTCCCTGTTCCTGGAGGCCCTTCTAATAGAATGCCTTTTGGTGGGGCAACATGTACATGTTCGAAGAGTTTGGCATGCTGGAGAGGCCACTGAACCGATTCCTTCAAACGCTCTTTAATATTATCTAAACCGCCAACATCCTCCCATTTAACGTTTGGAATCTCTACAAAGACCTCGCGAATGGCAGATGGCTCGACCTCTTTTAAAGCATCCATAAAATGATCCATTGTAACCTGGAGGTCCAGCAAGGTTGAAAGCGGAATCTCATCCAAAGACATATCAGATCCCACGAAAATCTGACGAAGACAGCTCATAGCAGATTCCCTGGCCAACGCTTCAAGATCAGCACCGACAAAACCATGGGTGATATCCGCAAGTCTTTCGAGATCCACATCCTCAGCCAAGGGCATGCCGCGGGTATGAATATTTAAAATCTGCCCACGACCGCTTCGGTCAGGGATTCCTATACGAATCTCTCGGTCAAAACGACCCGGTCTACGAAGCGCTGGATCTAAAACATCTGGTATATTTGTCGCGCCTATTACAATTATCTTTCCGCGATTCTTCAAACCATCCAACTCTGCAAGTAAAGTAGCTACTATTCGTTTTTCGACCTCACCCTGCACCTCCACTCTCTTTGGGGCAATGGCATCTATCTCATCGATAAAAAGTATAGATGGTGCTGCCTGTGCAGCCTTTTCAAAATATTCTCGAAGATGTTTTTCCGATTCACCATAAAATTTATGCACGATCTCAGGTCCATTCACCGTGAAAAAGTTGGCGTCAGCTTCGTGAGCAACAGCTCGGGCTATTAAAGTTTTTCCTGTACCCGGAGGGCCATATAACAGAACTCCTTTAGGCGGATCTATTCCTAGTCGGTCAAAGACTTGAGGATATTTTAATGGGAGTTCGATCATCTCACGAATTCGATGAATCTCTTTGCCCAGACCTCCGATATCCTCATAGGAGACACCCGGTTTTCCTGTCTCTGCTTCTTCTTCTTTATCCCTTGCTCCCTTGATTACAATCGCAGTCTGAGTGGTGATAATAACCGTACCCGTGGGCGAAGTTTCCAGAACTTCGAAGTCGCGACTTTTGGAACCAAAGAGTATAGCTCGAACCTTTGAGCCCTTTATGACAGGTATGCCAGCAAAAAGGCGGCCTAAATATTGATCATCTTTTACAGAGGCCATTTGCAGTGGTTTTATAACAACACGGCCGGCCTCATGGTGAGCAACTTTTGACACTTTCACCTTTTCATCCAGTCCAACTTTAGCGTTGTCTCGAAGTATTCCATCTATCTGAATCTGTTTTCTTCCGCGCTCCTCCATATAGATCGGCATCAGCTTAGCCACGGCCTTTTCTTTCTCCTTGCCCGCCGAAGCTTTGGTAGCGGGGCCTTCGATCTCTATTACATCACCTATGGATACGCCGATAGATTCCATGTCTTTTGGATCAATCCGGGCTATACCGCGACCGACATCCTTGGACTGCGCTTCTGTTACACGGAGAGTAATTTGGAAATGTTCTTTGACTGGTTTCTTTTTTGCAGCATTCATAATGTGCGTTCCTCAAAGCCGCCCCAATCGGGGAAGGGTTTTTGAAAAGCTCCACCCCCACAAAAATGGGAATGAAATTATTTCTTTTTAAATTTCAATTCAAATATCCCGTTCTTGTAACTCTTCTCCATCCCCTCTTCTAAAACTGGGTAGGGGAGCAATATCTCCTTGTTATATTTCTTCTCACCAGAACTATTGAGGATCAACACATCCCCTTTGAGTTCGCATTCTACTTCTTCTTCGGACACACCAGGCATCTCTGCAACAATCTGAACCTTGTCATCCTCTTCAAAGAGATCCACAATAGGTTCGCGTGTATCCTCTACGACCGCACCCCTCGGGGTCTTTTTAATATTTCCAAAGGGTTCGACTATTGGTGCCTCTCGACCATCCCTTCCAATACCTGTGCGGACGGAAAAACCATAGACTCCCCTGATATCCTTCATGCCTTTTACTTTAAACTCACCCTGCTTTTTCATCTCCCCGCCGGCCTCTTCCAACTTTTCAGCGAGATCGACCAACTTGCCAAACCCTTCAAACAATCCACCAAGACCTATCTTGCCCATACCAAAATCGAGTTCAAAAGGTTCTTCGGATTCCTTTTCTTTTTGCTTTTTCTTTTTAAACATTTCGCCCCCTTAATAGTCGAGTCTGACTTTCTTCATCACACGCTTTCTGCCATCTTCATTTGATCTTCCTCTACGCTTGCTCTTTCCTGGTTTTTCATCTAATGCAGACATAATGCCAGGCCTTAATGACCTGGTCTTCTGATCGATATCATCTATTTGTTTCTCTATCTCCCTAAGGCGATTGGTCAATGCCTGCTTTTCCTTTTCCAGTTTATATTTATTCATCTGATGCACATATAGGTTTAAGTATGGAAGATTGACACTGCCCCCATTGGCTTTGGTCATGACGTGGCGTATGGACTTCACGCTTCCTACGTGTTTAACATTGACCATCGTTTTCATGACCCAACCTCCTTATTAACTTTCTTAATCCCACGCCCACCTGTACCATTGCCACAATATTTATTTATCGCCTCAGTCACAATCTTTCTTACCTTAGCACTTGTGGAAAGGCTGCCAATCCGCGAGGTTTCGGAGGTTAGGATGTCATGACAAATACTTTTGAAGATTATATCATGAGATGAGATCTGCACTTTACGAGAAGCAACAGCAACACTCTTAGCAATCATGATGCAAGCACGCACTGTTGGGGAAAATTCATATTGTCCTGAATCCCTTAAATTTCTAACGACCTTAACAATTTTCGCAACTTCACTCTTAGGTAACCTTGACTTCATTGAAGCAATAGCAATTTCTGACTCTTCATCAAATGTCTGTAAATCCAAAGTAATCATCCGATCTCTTAAGGCGTCTTGAGAACGGTGTACACCTGCATACTCCTCAGGATTACTTGTAAATATAGCGGTAAATTGTGGATGCACCTTGACATAAGATTCTCCGTCCCTTTGGCCTGGAACATCTAGAATCCCCTCCTGTAATATGGAGAGTAAAATATTATTCGCCTCTGGACGTGAACGGGTAAACTCATCATATATCAAGGTGTAGCCATTTTCCACAGCCAAAGTCAGCCGATTGTCTGACCATCTTTTTGAGGCATCCTCCTCCACCTTAAGAACGGAATGAATAAAGTTATCCCGCAACTTCCTTACATGATAACCAGTCTCCCCTCCTACTAGGTTTGTGGTAGTCATCTCTTCATCTCCATGGATCATAACCAATGGACGACCAAGACTTTCAGCAATGCGCAACGCTAATGTAGTTTTTCCGGTTCCGGAGATACCTCGTAAATGAATAGGGAAACCAGCCTTTATGTAATTCATCGTTCGACTAATAATGTCCTTCACAAAAGCGGTTTCTACAAAGTCTCTACTGGCTCTAGGTTCTATAAGAGTAATCGATTCGTTATCCATAATTCACCTCCCGGCAAATGAAGAGGATATAATCCTCGGCACTTGCAGTTATATAATCCCACTGCCATGGCAAGTCGTGCAGGCTAAACCTGTTTCATGATTCATTCCCGATCCACGACACACATCACAAACCTTCATCTTCCCCTTGTGATGCGAAACATAACCTCGCCCATGGCAACTTAAACATGTGTTTCTTGTTCCTGGTTCTACACCTGTTCCTTTACAATAAGCGCACGCTGAGAATGGTTTGAGAATATAATGTTCTTTTAAACCGTGACATACCGAACACGTGGCTAAAGGCGACATGATTCGAAAAGGATCTTTTCCCTTACCATTGCAAAAGACACAGGTAATCTTCTCTACATATTTCTTATGAGAGGGAAATTTAACCTCATTTTTAGCAGAATCACTCATAAGCCCCTATTGCTAAACATCAAGTAGACAGCAAGGTATCCGACCAAGTCGGATACCTCACAGCTACCCAATATCATTTTGAAACACGCCTTCTGCTGCGTTCCTTAGCTTGCTTCTTCTTTGGAGACGGTTTTTGTTTAGCACTAGCCTCCTCTGGAGACGTCTTCTTCTTCGGTATTGCCTTTATTCGACCACCGCCTTTGGACTCATCGTAAGAGGGAAAGTTTACTGCAGCACGATGCTTTTCTAATTCCTTCATTGCCCTCTGGAAATTTTGGTGTGCAGTCTTGAATTCATTGTGTGTCTTTATTTGCTCTTTATTGCACTGCCTTAAGAAGGTATCACATTCATCGCACATATTATTAACAAACGTCTCTAGCGAGTGATGCTGTTTCTTAGACATTTCACGGTGTCCCTTGGCGAAAGCCTTAAGCATCTGGACTGTGTCGTTACTTAAATCCTTAACAAACTTAGCCAAATTCTCTCGCTGCCCCTGAGCCATATCCTTATGATCATTGCGAGCATTGCGAACAAAAGCCCGGGCATCCTTAAGCACATTGTGGGTTTGTTCAAATAAATCATTATTTCCAGACCTAATGTCTCGCCTAAGATTGTGTGTGTCAGCCATAATCCCCTTTACATCTTTGATCCTATTATCAAATGAGGAGACGAGGTGTTCACCTAAATTGGCCATTTCTTCTGCAAATCCCATATTAATTCACCCCCTTTTAAGTTACATCCATATCAAACCCTGCACTACCTGTAGAAGCAGTCTGGGTTGTTGTTGCAATGGTAAATTCTTTTCGAATTCGATTCATTGCAACTTTGAACTCATTCACAGTAAGTTGTGATCCTTTGCTGAGAAGTGTTTTCAATCCCTGAAGTAATGAAGTCTGCTGATCGTGAAAAAATACTACAACCTGTTTTACCAGATCTATTTCACGCTCTATCTCACCCTTCAGATTACGAACAGCACCTAGATCACATGCGTGTAAAGCTTCCTTTAGCTTGGTGGACAACACCTTCTGCCCGACAAGAAAACTATGGAGAGTTTCTCTAATCTGTTTTTCACAAACAGACTGAGGTTCAAGAGCATCGTGCATTAGAATATCAAAATCTTTCCTGCGCAGCGAATTCTTCACCGCCAGGATCTCCTTCAGTTCTTGACATATCTTTTCCCGATCCTCCTTATAACGCTCCATCATCTCATATGATCCACTAATGAGATCAGAAATAGCAGCTACTCTCGTGCAGTAGGTTTCAACCAAGTCCTCGGTCATATTACGCATTTGATCAAATTGTGCTGCCATTGAAACCATATTCCCTCACTTCTTAAAATTTCAAGTCTTTGTCATTTGGCGAAATATGCTCTCCCTTTTAATTGAAAAGGATATCCCGGCAAACGCCCGACTAAAACACAACTCAAAGAACACTTACGCCGGGCTAGATGAAGTGGCAGTCAAACCAATTGCTTCTGCATATTTCAAATAAGTCTCTACACCGGCAACTACTACACGAGCTTCCAATGCCAGGAATTCAATTCCTACCAATGAAAGTCTTGCCCATGCATCGATCACTATCCCCTTATCGAGTATGCGATCGATCACTTCTGCTAAACTTGAACTTGCCATTGTTTTTTCCACTGCCATATAGCTACCCTCCCTTTTTTTAGCCTTCACTTAAGTACCGTCATGATACCTGAGCTGGCTAAATTATTCTGTGTCAATGAACTCATGTACTTAAACACTTACTAATGTGCTGCTGTTGCTGTGAGACCGATAGCCTCCGCATACTTCAAATACGTTTCCACACCGGCAACTACTGCACGAGCTTCCAATGCCAGGAATTCAATTCCTACCAATGAAAGTCTTGCCCATGCATCGATCACAATACCCTTATCGAGTATACGATCGATAACTTCTGCCAAACTTGAACTTGCCATTGTTTTTTCTACTGCCATGATTTTCACCCCCTTTCATTTTGGATTTGTACTTCTTATCATAAACTCGCAAGCTTCAATGTTTATCTCTTACCTTACTTATTTCTCTTAAACATAAAAGGTTCGGGGAAAATGTTTAAAAAAAGAGTTTTCATTGAAGCTTGCATTTTAAAGAATGGGCTTTTAGCTTTTTTTTCGCTCTTTGATGACAAAACCCATCTACTTTTTAATTTTTAAAGAACGTAAACGCCCCTACGATATTCGAACACAAGCAGGAAACGTGCCAAGTTACTCTCCTATTAAAAAAAACTTTATCAGTTAACTGGAAATGTTGATGATTAGAGGATATAAAACTTTACGATTTTTCAATCGGCTTCGGAAAGACAAAAAAATTCTTCTTAAGAATGGAGAAATCGGGAATCACTGCCTGCCCAAATCGGAAAAACATTCCTGCTCTTTTGAAGCAGAATTTACGGGTGTTCGTTTCGCCAGGCTTTTTTTACCAGCATCCCCACGAATACGCTCCCCCAATTTATCAACAGTATTTACTTTTGTCATCTGAGTCTCCCCACCCTTTTCACCACCTCATCAGCTAAAGCAGTGTAATCCTCTGCACCATATGAGCGGGGATCATATTTTATAATCGGTTCACCTGAGCTCGCTGCCTCTTTGAGACGCACATTATGACGAATTACAGATTTGAACATCATATCATCGAAATATTCCTTCATATTTTCTAAGACCTCATGTGCAAACTTGGTCCGACGATCAAACATTGTAGCCAATGCAAAAACTTTTATGGAACGTTTTTTCTGAACATCTTTAACGAGCTCCAACATACGACCAACGCCATGAAGCGCTAGAAAACTGGTTTCAATGGCTAAAATAACCGCATCAGAAGCGAGTAGAGCATTTTGGGTAAGTACACCTAGGGTTGGAGGACAATCGATTATAGCAAAATCGTAATCACGCTCAATTTTAGAAAAACAATCCTTTAACCTTGTAAACCTCTTGGGCTGCTGAATTAGCCTTGCTTCATCATCCACTGATAGAATTTGTGAAGGCAACAGAGTTAGATTTTCAGATACCTGAACCCCTAACTTGGTAAGCGGAGTTTCAGGAGTGCGCGTCTCTAGCAACGCATCAAACACATATCCCTTAGGTCCCAACTCCTCCACCCGCCACCAGGTTGAAGCTTGGGCTTGTGGGTCAAGATCAACCATCAAAACCTTGTGCCCTTTTTCCACAAGGCAAGCTGCCAAATTTACTGATGTGGTAGTTTTACCTGAACCGCCCTTTTGATTAGCAACCGAAATAGTATACATAGGTACCCCCTTTGTAAAAGTAGAGTACCGAGATACTTGGGCAGTAGTATATTTTCTAGAAAACCGGAGTACCTGGGTGCCGATATTGCATTTACATCTAAAAATCTTCTAGTTCGATCAGTAACAAAATGTCAATCCCTAAACTTTTCCATTCTCCTACTCAAAATATGGACCAACATATGTAATCTCATCTTCATCAGCATCAAAGCCCGTTTGCACCTTATTATTCTCTGAAAAAAAATCGTCGATTTCTTCTTGAGTGAGACTGGAAATCTTTGAGTCGTAGTTCAAAGATTGTTGTACGGAGATCTCAGTTTTGCGTAGTTCGCTGACTAATTTCAACGGCTGCCCACACTTTAGTTCCTTTTCTAATATACGTTTAACGGTATAGGGTTGTACCACCAACCATTTATCACTAGAAAGAAGCAGACAACTATATATAAAACTTTCTATACACACATTACTATCCAAACGACTCAATAATGAGTTGGCCTCCGGCAAAACCTCCCCAACAAAACACCAGAGGCGAATATTACTATCAACTCTCTGGCCTGGATAAAAATGTTTCAGAATTATCTTATTTTCTACTATCCAATCAACTTGTTGTAAAAAATCCGCGACAAATTTTGCGTCCAAAAATGAGCCCAACCTAACCAACACAAGAGACCCCCTATTATCACGCGCAACAATATCTATCTTGCCAACATTAAGAATCGGAAAATCATTATCAACAATTTCAATACCTGGTTCTATTAAAGACAATTGTTCGCTCAGTAGATTACAAACTGCATCAGGGCTGGGGCTCAATCTAGATTCTGCCATACACAGATGAAGTGATTCTGCTTGATCTAAAGTCATCTCTTTTGGACATACAAGTTTCATTCAAACACCATTTGTTCTAATGAAGCAAAGAAGGAAACATCGGGATTCGAAGAGTTGGCTTGACGGCGTTTCCAATTAAGATGCTGTTCTCCAATTGACTTCGCCATTTCACAAAACTGTCTAGTAACAAAACTCTTGGGATGAAGTGAAACCACTGGCATACGTTTAACCACTGAGTTTTGAATGTAAAAATTTTGAGGTAGCCAGCCGAGTAACGACAATTCAACACTCTTAAGATGTTTATTCACAATACTGACTAACTTTTTATGAGCGCTCTCAAGCTCTTCATCTTTTCTCACTTTATTTATCAATAACTTTATACAAACCTTACGATGAAATTTTGTAAGCGACTTTATAGTGGCATAGGCATCGATGAGAGCAGTTATGTCTGGATTGGTGACTAAAATAATCTCATGAGAAACACTCAGGAACCGCATAACCTGTGGGCTTATGCCGGCAGAGAGATCCACAAATATCAGATCGAATTTCTTCTCTAATTCCCTGAACTGCCTGGCCAAATATCGAAAACGCCAGTCATTAAGCTCGGCTAGCTCGCTAAACCCGGAACCTCCAGAAATTAGCTGCACCCCGTGAGGATCGGTAACCATGATGTCATCAATCTTCTTCTCACCAGAGAGCAGCTGGGATATATCGTGGGTGGGAGAAATCCCTAAAAGGAGATGGGCGTTGGCCAAACCAAGATCAGCATCAAACAACAGAACCTTACGACCCGCCTTAGCCATTAATATTGCAAGATTTGTAGTGACCACAGTCTTGCCGGTCCCACCTTTTCCACTAGCGATACAAATGACTTGTGCATTAGCAGGGGAAACTTTTGCAGAAATTTTAGGGAATTTTTGAGATGAAGAGACCTCAGGAGATGACCTGAGATCTTCAGGTTTTACTGAAGTCACATCGTAAAGAGAGCGTTTTAGTAGGTGGCGATTATTTAGTTTCATTAGCAAACAGCGGATAGCGTTTATCGTATAGAATTTATCATACGATAAAGCATGCCCCCAACCTCCTCTTTTTTTCTGACTCTGGACGCTTCTGTCAAGCGATAAGATTGAAATTACTTGGCTTCATCTTTCACACCCTAACCGCTAGCTACTACAATTTATATTCCTTCCTCTTGTTGTACAATGTCTTCTCATCAATTCCGAGACGCTTTGCCGCTTCTGATTTTTTTCCAGCTACAGCTTTCAATGCTTTTTTAATCAACGCTGTCTCCACCTGCCGCAGCGCAATTCGGGCGACCGCCCTCAAGGGCATATCCACAAATGATTCCAAGGAGATCATCTCTCCTCCTACTTTCTTTTCTCTTTTATTCCCACCTTTGATCTCTTCTGGCAAACAATTGACAACAATCATGCCATCTTCAGACAAGAGCATTGCCCGTTTAATAATATTTTTTAACTCACGAATATTTCCTGGCCAATCGTATGATTCCAGTAATGCCCGAGCTCCCATTGAGATGCCTTTCGTTTTAATATTCAGCCCGTCATTAAATTCTTTTATAAAATGATCTACAAACAAGGAAATATCTTCTCTTTGCTCCTTAAGTGGAGGAATATGAATCGGAAACTCATTGAGTCTATGATAAAGGTCTCTTCGAAACTGGCCACTCTTCATCATGGCTTCAATGTTGGCATTTGTAGCAGCGATGATCCGAACATCCACATCGATGGGTCGTTCGCCACCTAGTCTCTCTACGCACCTCTCTTCCAATACGCGAAGAAGCTTAGCCTGGGTATTCATACTGATATTGCATATCTCATCAAGAAATATAGTTCCACCATCGGTCAATTCAAACTTTCCTGCCTTAGACCTCACTGCACCGGTAAAAGCACCCTTTTCATAACCAAATAGCTCAGATTCAATCAAGCTATCTGGCAGTGAAGCACAATCAATGGCATTGAACCTTTGATGGTTTCGTTTGCTATTATTGTGAATGGTCTTAGCCAGAAGCCCCTTACCGGTTCCGCTATCACCGGTGATTAAAACAGTTACATCACTATCAGCCACCGCCATTGCCAACTTTATATTTTTTTGTTTTTTGCTGCTCTCACCGATAATTTTATTATATGAAAACTTCGAACTGACCTCTCGTCTGAGATCGCATACCTCATGCTCTAGACGGACAGCCTCTATAGCCTTATCAACCATAATTACCAACTCATCATTGTCAAATGGCTTGGGCATATAGTGATGTGCTCCTAGCTTCATAGCTTCCACAGCGCTTTTCACACTCTCATGTCCGGTAAGAATAATCACTTGGATAGAGTGTTCTATCTCTTTTAATTTCTTGAGCACTTTTAAACCATCCATATCCGGAAGCATCAGATCTAATATAACCACATCTGGCAGTTCATTTTTTACCAACTCAAGAGCTTCACTGCCGGTAGAGACAGAATCCACCTGATAGTCAGCGCCCAGCAATACCTTCCCCAACAACATTCTCACATCTCTCTCGTCATCTACAATGAGTATCTTTCCTTTTTTCATTTTTTCAAGCTCCTCTAGCTGTAAAGCTCTCCTTAACTGGAAGTTTTATGGTAACTATAGAACCTTTATCTTCTTTGCTTTCGAAATCTACAGTTCCACCGTGTGCGTTTATAATTCGATGGGCCACAGTCATTCCTAACCCCGCCCCCTCTTCTTTTGTAGTGAAGAATGGTTCAAAAACATGATCAGCCACCAACTCAGACACACCTTTCCCAGTATCCTTAATAAAAATATAAATGAACTCTGCATCTGTTCTATAGGTAACTTCTATCACAACATCTCCACCGACTGACACCACATCTATTGCGTTAGTTATGAAATTGAGTATCGCCTGGATAAGAGAACTCCTATCCAACTTTATCGATGGAATTGCAGGAGAGATACTCTTTGATAAGTTGATCTCCTTGTGATGACAACGAATCTTTATCATATTACACACTTCGTCTATAATAGATCCAATATCAGCCATTTCGAAAGTAGGGTTCAAAGGTTTTGAAAAATCCATCAGATGTTTAACAGTTTGTGAACTATTATTAGCACTATTTACAATGGCCTCCAAATTCTCTCTAAAATCACTGCTTAATTTAGGAGAACTTAACTTTCCCAACTCTTTAATACATAACTGTGCACTGGACTTGATTATCGCTAAAGGATTTCGTAGTTCATGTGCAACGCCAGCAGCTAAAAACCTCATATTTTGAGCTTTCTCAAGCTCTAGCAGGCGCTTTTCATTATTTATTTCCTTTGTTACATCACGTATATACTTTACAATAGCATGATGATCTTCTTGATCCGAGTATAGGGGGAAAACAGTAACTTGAAAGATTCGCCTCTTTAATGGTTCTACTTCAAATGATCTTAGCAATGTTTGTTTCTTTCCATTTTCAAATAAACTGTGAATGAGACATCCTTCACATGGCTTATCAGTGCCGCAAAACAGTTCAAAGCATCTCTTACCCAGCACTTCGTGATAAGACTCCTTGCCAACCAACTCAATCAACGATTTATTAACTCTCTTTATTTCACGATTTTTATCAATGATAACTATAGCATCGGTATTTCCATCAAAGATATCCTGCAGATTCTTCTTGGCCTGCCTGATCTTGTATTCAAGCTCAGTAAGTTGTCCGCTTTCGCTATTTATATTTTTCAAATGATTCATGGATATACCTATGAAATCTGTGTTATCTCTGCACGGCGCTTGAAAGGCAGACGATAAATTAAATAGCTGACATTTATATCATCCGCCAAACCCTCATCAACCTTGTGCAGTAGTCCCATAAAGAGAATGCCAGTTTCACCTTTATTCAAGGTTTTATCAATCCTATTTTTTATGAATGTATCTCTATTCTTTAGCAGTTTAGCAGCAGCATCTTCATATTCTTGAGTGGCCTTCTCTTGAGCCTCTTTTGTGTGCGCCTCTCCCAACTTCTTGATGTAACTATACTCTCTCAACAAGAGTGGAGCATCCTCTGTTCCTTCTATCTTGGCCCCGCTTTCTAGCAACCAGGCAACTATCTCGTGATTTTTACTCCCTTGAGCCGCCAGATCTTTTATAATCTCTTTTTCCTTCCCACATACAGGCAAACCATCCTGATAAACTCTCACTCTTGACCAGTCTAGATTAAGTCTTTTTATCTTATCCCTTAGCCCCTCCCACATTTGATCTATCATTCGGACATGCTGCTGCCATTTCCCTGCCCCAAACTTCTTCACATACTCCTGCTTAAGAGATACGCTCATACTCCCCATATCAGCTTGGGTATGAATAACAGGCACATAGATTAGATTTCTACTATTTTTTATATTCAAACTCTTGTCTCCTCCAACCCTTCTCTCACCATAGACTTAACAAACTCCGCATTAAAGGGTTTGGTTATATAATCATAAGCCCCCAGTTGCATAGCTTCCCTCGCCGTCCCCAGCGTACCATAAGCAGTGAGTATTATAACTACAGCATCTTGATTGAAATCGCGTAGTTTGCGTAACGTTTCTATTCCATCCATACCCGGCATTTTTATATCTAAGAGGATCAAATCTGCCGGTTTCCCCTTCATCAATGAAAGTGCCCGAGCACCGCTCGTAGCAGTACAAACCTCGTAACCATCTTGTAATAATATCTTTTTCAAAATATCGCACACACCCTTTTCATCATCCACTACTAAAACGGCTTTTATTTTTTTAGATTTTGATGTCATCCCCCCCCCTTTTTTTTTTCAAAAAACAAACAATCATCTCTTCTTCGAAATTGGCAATTTAACTGTGAATGTTGCTCCAACTCCCTTTTTGCTCTTTACATCGACAATCCCATCATGACTCTCAACTATCGAATGAACAACCGAGAGTCCCAAACCAGTCCCTTCACCAGCCTTTCTGGTAGAGTAAAACGGTTCAAATATCCTGCGCAAGTGTTTTTTTGGAATACCTGGACCAGTATCCCGAAAGGAAACACAGATCCAATTAGAATTCTCCGTGAAAGTCCTTATGTAGAGTTTGCCTCCTTTATTCATAGCGTGTTGAGAATTTAACATAAGATTCATAAACACCTGTTGAAGAAGATTGGCATCCCCAACTATTACTGGAAGACGCGCGGCTAATCGCATCACAGTTTCAACCTTGGCCATCCGAAGTTGATGCTCTAACATCTTCACGGCCCTGTTGATTATTTTGGTAACACTCATCTCCTCTCTCTCCACCTTCCCCTTGTGAGAGAAATGTAACAAATTGGCAACTATCTCACCACAACGGCTGGCCTGCTCTTCAACCGTCTCCAAGGTCTCCGAAAGCTCTTTCGCCTGCTTCTTATCGATAAGAGCAAACTGGCCTAAGTTAGCAATAAGATATTGCACATTACCAACAACTATACTCAAAGGATTATTTATCTCATGCGCCACGCTTGCAGTAAATCTTCCCACTGCCGACATCCTATCAGAGTGTCTGAGTTGCTCTTCAAGATGCATTCTTTCAGTAACATCCTCCATGATCAACATTGCATTGAATCTACGCCCAATACGCTCTTTAAATCTGACGATTTGATAGTCATAGTATTTAGTCTTTAATTCAAACTGGCCTTTGATTACCTCTTCAAATTTTATTACTTTTAATATTTTCTCATCTAGATCCAGATTATGGTACCCCTTTCCCAATGCAGTTTCTAATGATTTTCCTATGACAGCATCTCTCTTCTTTCCCATCTTTTTTAGAAAATGTTCATTTGCAAAACTAAC
>JBDRGF010000015.1:0-17392 GCA_043818055.1 Pseudomonadota bacterium
GGACAAAAGACAGCAGCGCATTCCTTACGCGATGATCTCTCATCGGCGCTCATCAACCTCGGATATCAGAAGAGAGATGTCGATGTAATTCTCAACAAGATCGACATTTCAACTGGCGACAACCTGGAATCTGCCCTGAAGGCGGCGCTCAAGGAGCTTACAAGATGAACTCACGTGAAAACCCGGTACTAAATTCGGATCCAATATTCGAAGATGAAAACTATTTTGAACTCTCGCTTCGTCCAAAAAATTTGACGGAATATATAGGACAGGACAGAATCAAGGAGCAGCTCCATCTCTTCATCACAGCCGCTAAAAACCGGGGAGAAGCTCTCGATCATGTGATCTTCTCCGGCCCTCCCGGACTTGGAAAAACGACTTTAGCACACATCATCGCCAATGAACTCGGATCGAATATCGTTACTACATCAGGCCCTGTGCTGGAAAAACAGGGAGATCTGGCCGCGATACTCACAAACTTAAAGGAGCGCGACGTTTTATTCATCGACGAGATTCACAGGTTATCCAACGTCGTCGAGGAGGTGCTCTATCCGGCGATGGAGGATTACAAGCTCGATATCATCGTAGGACAGGGACCGAGCGCCAAGACATTGAGGCTCGAGCTTCCGCGATTCACGCTGGTGGGCGCAACTACCCGCGCCGGCCTTCTGACATCACCTCTCAGGGACAGATTCGGAGTTGCGGCGAGGCTTGAATTCTATGGCCCCGAGGATCTCAAAAAGATAGTCTCACGATCCTCGAGTATACTCAAAATCGAGATCGATATGCGAGGCGCGTTTGAAATCGCTTCAAGATCGAGAGGGACCCCCAGAATAGCAAACAGGATTCTTAAACGGGTTCGTGATTTTGCTCAAGTTAGGGCTAAGGGATTCATCGACGAGGCGGTCGCTAAAGATGCGCTGATACTTCTCGATGTCGATGCCTCCGGGCTCGATCAGATGGATCGCCATATCCTAAAGACGATCATAGACAAGTTCAGCGGAGGGCCTGTCGGAGTAGATACAATAGCAGCAGCCATCAGCGAGGAGAGAGACACCATCGAAGATGTCTATGAGCCGTTTTTGATTCAGCTTGGGTATATTCAAAGAACGCCTAGGGGACGAGTTGCAACCGAACTCGCCTATCGGCATTTTGGAATGACGAAATGCAATTCGGCTCAGGAAAATTTATTTTAGTTCCTCATCTATTAAATTCTTTATAATGAGGAAGGGCACAAGTGCTCGTAACAATTTAATATTTATTGTATACCACCTGTGGTAATTAAATTGACGAAGCACTAGAAACCTATGAACAGGATACCCGCCACCATCAGTAGAATTCTTGATATCGCAACTCCCACACGCGTGATAATTCTGGCTGTCGTCATAATATTCTTCTGGCTGCTTCTGCTCGGCAATCAGGGCGTGTATCAGCTCAAAAAGCTAATGCTGCACAGAGATAAACTGGAGCTACAAAAGAAGACCCTCATCAACGATATTTCTAACTTAAAAGAGAGAAAAGAATTTCTCCTAAAGCCCGAGCTGCTAGAGATGACAATCAGACAAGAACTCGGCTACATAAAACCCGGCGAAATTTTAATTCAGGAAAAGAAGTGAAAGCGTAAAAAGGACGTTTTCACGTTTCACGCTTCACGGGTGGACGCTTCACGTTTTTCACCCCATTGGCAATGTAAACGTCCCTATTTTGATGACGGGTTGCGATAGCCTGCCGGTGATTGACAATTCGTAGCTTCCATCTTGCGACTTTTGTTTTTCTATGATGAAGAGAAATGGGAGCGCGCTCTCAAGTTCTGGAGAGAGTTTGGCCTTCCCGGAGAGATTGAGCCTGTAGTTATCAAATGTGTTGGCTAGAAAGATTCTTCCTGAAAGATTGAGATCAAGAGCTCCTCCGGCGATCGTAAATTTAACGATATCCATCACTCCCTTCGCTACCTTGACATTGATCCTCGATTTTCCTTTGGCCAAAACCAAATCCGGAATCTCCATAGGCGCACCTGCGATAGTCACTGTGGATTTTTTCAAGACGAGTTCGTTCAACTTGATATCCACCTCGCCCTTAGTTCGCATCGGCCTTGCGTTATCAAAATCGATCACAACCGTGCCGTCGATCTTTGACCTTAGATTCAACCCAAGACCTGAAGATAAAAACTTTATCGTGCTGACATCAAACCCATTGGAAGTTAGATCGAGATACCACCCGTTGGCGTTCATGTCGATTTCACCGTCGACACCTCCATCGCCTGCCTGAAGGGAGAATGCCAAATTGGGCTTTGAAAAGATGATGGAGAAAAGACCTGCACGCGCTTTGACATTGTCTAGTTGAAGAAGATGCCCCTTCTCTTTCCCCGTCGTGGAAAAGAGGTTCAAGTCATCGATCTCCACACCGGTGATGTAGTAAGGTTGTAACTTCCCCACCTTTATCTCAATGGCGCCCCCCAGCTGCTTTTCAGCTGTATCGAGTATCCTGTCGCTGACAGAGTCGAATGGAAAATAAAGATACACAAAGAAAATAAAACTGACGATGAATACTAGTGCGTACCCGATGAATTTAAAAAGTTTGGTCATTATAGTTACGCCCCCGACTCAGAAGGAACCTGAAAGGTGGAAACAGTGAAGGAGACGTTCAGCTCCTGTTTGTTATCGTATCTCGTCCTGACTTCAAGCTGCTTCAATCTGAAATTAGCGTCCTTATAGTTTTCTATTTCATAAAGAAAGTTGACGAGTTCAGGCAATGAGACCTTTCTGAGACGCACATCTACGCTGAGTTCTTCCATGTCGGCCTCTTTTCCGCCCACCTCCTTGAGCGAATCTATCTTATCCTTGATACCCGCCTTCTCAGCCATATTTTCGAGCACCGTCGATATTGAAACTCCGTAATTGCTGATCAGCCTCTTACGAAGACTGTCGTACTGCGCCTGAATCTTATTGTATGACTCAATCTCCCCCACGATATTGCTCATCTTCTCCCTGCCATCATCGATCTCGCTGTTTAAAGATGAAAGCTTCCCTATCGCCATAGTGACTGGAAGAATTATCACGAGCACGAGTATCACAGCTGCCGCTACGAGCGTGAAGGTCTGTTCCCTCGCAGACATACCCAGGTATGAATTATACAGATTCGCGGGGGAAAGCCTTTCAAAATCGAAATTTCCTAACTTCAAAAATCACCTCTTGTTTTTTTCAAAATCCATCGACATATCGAACTTGATCTCGTCCTTCACACCCTTGCGCACATTTCCCGACTGCACCTTCTGAAGGAGCGGAGATTCCTCAAACGCGGTTTTTACCCTGTCGACCGCCTCAAAAGAGCTGACCCGCCCGGAAAGGGAAGCGCGGTCATTTTTAATATTTATAGAATCGATATCGAGCATAATTTTATCGCGCCCCGGCATGACAGTCGACATCTCTCTCAAAACCTCAAGCGGAGATAGACCAGAGGCCGCCTCAAGTTTTTGTATCTTATCTGTAAGAGTTTTTTTCTTGCTCTTTAATACTGCCATAGCAGCCGTCGGCGAACTCAAACTCCCCGTCCCGACATCGGGAAGGGCTTGTTTGACAAGGCCTAAAAACTGTTCATTGATATCGTTTGCCTTACCCTTGAGGTAATAATAGCTGAAACCAAAGTTGACGATGGCCAGAAAAATGACGATGAGGGCGAAGATAAAAAAGCGTTTGAGGCTTCCACCGAGCTCCTCGACATCCCCTTTGAACGCGAACTCTCCCTTCCTGAAATTTATTCCGAAGCTCTCCCCTGCCGCGACACCTTTGAGCGCCAGAGAGAGGGCTGGCGGTATGACGTGCCGGTAAGCATCTCCTCTGGAGATCCTGCTGAAATGAAAATCGGTGGCATTGAGATAGGCGACGTTGAGTTTGAGCGCATCTGAAAGATAATGATCGATCCCCGGCAACCTGGATGTTCCGCCGGTCAGAAAGACACCCTCAACTGTCATGTCCTCCATATCGCGATAGGCAAAAAAGGTCTGTCGCAAATAGAGCAGAAATTCATCGAGGACCTCCCTGATCGACTGATGAACGACCTTCGAAAGCTCGTCTATCGTTTCATCCTCCGTCGAGAGGAGCTGTCCCATTTCGATTTTTAGTTTCTCGGCCTCTTCGAGCGGAACGCCAGCGAGCTTCGCGATCCTCTCGGTGATCCTCTTTCCACCGATCGTTATAGCCCGCACCAATCCCAGCCGCCTTCCGTGGCATAGCGCAATCGTGCTCTTTTCATGTCCCATGTCGATTATGGCGAAGGCCCCCTCAGGCGGCACCATTCCCATGTTGATGAGATTGACAAGCTCAACCCCCTCCGCGCAAAGATATCGCGGATCGAGGCGCATGGCGACAAGAGCATCGAGCCATTTAACGAACTCCTTCTTCTCGACGTAGAAGATCATCACCTTGGTCATCTCTTTGCTTCGAATCAAAACGGTATGATCTACTATCATCTGCTCCAGCGAAAATGGAACAAATGATTCGATTTCAAATTTCACAGCTTCGTTGATGCGCTTGGTTCCCGAAAAGGGAAATGTGATGATGCGCGAAGCGGTAAGCTCGCCCGGCACGGAGCAGGAGAGAAGATCCCAGCTCAAGTTGTGATCGTCTATCAGACTATGGACAGCGATGCTGATCGACTCTGCCTGGCTCAACGCATCGCTATAGACTATCGGCTGTTCATAGAACTCGACAAAGCCAAAGGATTTAAAACTGCGCTCAAGGACAGCCGCCTTGACAGAATAGCTCCCTATATCAAGCCCTAAAATTCTCTGAACCATAACGTATTTATACCAGAAATATGATTAATATCAAAGGATTTGAAGAAAGACTTGAAACATTGGCTTAAGCGATGGTCAAACGCTGATAAACTTAAATAACTGTTCTATTGCGTATAGCGGCATGCTGATAAAATTTTCGCTTTGAAAAAAATTGTTTGCAGATATCCTTATCTTAAGCTTTGGAGAATATTTTTCAAAGTAGATGTTGAGACTTTTCAGCTTTCCCGATGTGCCTAATTTTACTTCAATAGGATATATCAACCCCCCGTGTTCGATCAAATAATCGATTTCCGATTCATATTTGCTCCTCCAATAAAATAGATGTTTTGAATCCATCGCTATTAACTCCTGCCCCCACAAATAATTCAGTAAACGAACCCTTGAAAGTTTTAAAGAGGTCGTTTTCCTTGAGCAGAAGTTGAGGAGGCAGGTGGTTCATAGCGCCAAGCAGACCAACATCGAGCACCAACAATTTAAAAAAAGACGGGTCAACAAAATGAAGGAGTGGAAACTCCGGTTTTTTGACCAACTGAACCTTGTGGCACAAGTTTGCATTAATGAGCCATTCAATTGCATCCTGAAATAATGCTGATCTAGCCCCCTTTTTAATATCCACCAATTTGAATTTCTTCTGTTCTCTGGCCAATTGTCTTGGTAGGTTTTCCCAACCTGTCTGGCCCCCCTTAAAAGCAAGGATTTTCTATCTGGATTATCTTTCCATTTCAATAAGTTAGCGTATAGACCCCTCTTCATAATTACATTTTTTAGCACACGCTCCACGAAAAATGCTTATGTACAAGTCCTTTTTCGTACGAAAAAGTGTCATAGTAACACCCTTTTTCGTACGAAAAAGGTATAAAATCATTAAAAACCGGACATTTTGTTTTGCGCTTGCTATAGATATGGTTATTAGAGAGCATTTAGATCTTCAAGGGTATAACAGATTAGGCCGTTTGGTTTGGAATCAGTAAAATAAAGGCCAGTGTCATATAGAGTGTTGTCTATAGTATAGAAATTTACATATATGACGATGAATCCCTCATCCGTAACTGGTTCATCTGTGACAAGAATACTACCCGGTTCTTTTGACAGTCCCAAAAATCCACCTCGAAGAGCTTCAACTGCTTTGATCGCAATTTCTATTGGTGAAAATCGTCCACCCATCATTTCTGATAGTTCAAAAAAAACATCTCTGTGTCCCTCATCAATTTCAGGCGGAAAATCGTTAGCTTTCGACTCTCGGGAAAATTCATTGGTCACTGCATATTTGATGGCTTCAACGTATAGACTCTCTTCCAGAATACTCGGATGAAGCATGACAAGTGCATCATCTGAACCCTTTATTCCCTGAAGTTCCGCTACTAAACTTCCTAATCCAGTCAATCCCAAACGAATTTTGGAGTTTCGAATAGCGCTCTTCCTTTTAGCAGATTTTTGTCTGCGCGCTAGATTATTAAGATAATGTTGAAAGGTCAGATTCATACCCATGTCGGGATATCTTATGTTGAAATAATGTCGTATTCTCTTTAGAGCCTCTGCCTGACTGATATGCTCAACTTCAGCATCAAAAGGAAAAGAAGCGATCCCTTTTTGGAATTCATAAGCAACGTGCTCGCTTGCAAAAAGCAGGATAATGCCATTTAACATATTGACCAAACAATTATGAGGCAGATCAACTTCAATTTTTGAGAGCGTTGATAGCATCGACATTGTTATGGGGTCTTGATTTACATCAACCATTAAATTGTGAATATCTTCCTTTCTATCAAACAAAACTGACCCAAAAGTGTATGCGACTTATTAATAAAGCTGTCTGGCATCTCTCTTGCCTCTTTCAATATATCGTTATGAAAGTTATTCAATGATGGATAGATGCAGCCTCTGTTGTCAAAGGCAACAAGCCCCCCGAGAAGCTGGCAAAATGTTACCCTTGAATGCAATTCCTCGGGAATCCAGTTTGTATTAATTCCTTTGATGAACGATTGGAATGGTTGTGGGAGCTTGCTATTCCCGCTTGTTATGAAGTTGTTGAAAAAGCGAGATAACTCCTCAGGGTCTTGCTTATAGACGGTTAAAAAGTTGCCATCTCCTCCACCAGGTATTGCATCAGATACAGAGGCATTGCCACATCCAGTCAAAAAATTGTTGATCAGATGTGCGCCTGTTCCTGGCGGTTTTAAAGCAAGTAGCAGTTGAATATGCCCTGATGTAATATTGATACCCTGAACCATCATAACCTCCAAAGTTATTGAGATACTCTTATTATCGCATTGTCGGTGAAAATGTTGCTACAATTTTTCAAATAAAACCCGGTGACGGAGGTGTATTTTTTATTGAGTTTTCCCTAGATTCCGCATCGAGGACGGGATGACAGAGGAGAAAAACTTGTTCACAGCGCTAAGTGGGTTAAAGCCAGTGGTTACTGTTCTTTCAATATCTCACAAAAATGAGAAAGACGGTGAGTTAAATATAGAGGAACAGAGAGCAGCTTATACTTCACCCTTTCATTCGCCTGTGAAAGCGCTGATTCGATTGTCCTGATATTAAGTTCGCCATCGTAAATACGCACTGCAAATGGCGGATGAAACTGATGCACAAACTGGTGAAGAGAAGCAAGAGTTGTACCCTTCCCAGCCTTCACTTCAACGGGTAGCAATGATGATTCATGAGGATAAATGTAATCTATCTCAGACATTCTCCTTGGCTCATCCTGCCGCCAATAAAATATCTCCGGACGCCGTTTGCTTCCGATCAACATCAACAGCTCCTGACCTACATACTGCTCGGCAAATCCGCCTTTGTAAACGCATGAGAGATTTGTACTCTCAACTATCTCCCGTGAAATCCGGTTTACATATTGAACCAAACCCAAGTCCAGAAAAAGCATCTTGCTGCGTTTACCAAGAGAGGGCAACATGGGAAAGGAAATCGATTTGATCCTGTGTGCCAGATGAACAAGCATCGCACGTTCAAGCAGTGCAAGCGCACGCTTTACTTCCCTTGCCCTTATCTCCTCTTGTCCCAATTGTGTCAGATTGACCTGCTGTCCAGCCCATTTTGGAGCTTGGAGAAATATTACTTCCAGGTGCTCCACATTTACCCTCTTTGAATATTTTTTAAAGTCATCGCGATAGGTTTCGATTATGCTTTCCCAAACTGGCTCACAATCCTTATAGCGCATATCCCGAAGAAATTCTGCTGTGGCTTCCGGCATTCCACCAACTAAAAAAAAATCCTTCAACTGAGCCTTAAGCTTCTCATGAATGGGAGATGAAACTGGTTCAAATGGATCTAAATTGCTCATAAATTCAACCAGTTTATCTTCTCCCCTGCCGAGCAAGAACTCTTCAAAACAAAGAGGAAATAAATATAAAAACTCAACACGCCCAACTGGAAAGGAGAGACTCTCTTTTTCCAAAACAAATTCCAAAAGTGACCCAGCGGCAATAACATGCAGTTCGGAAAAATCTTCATAGAAGTATCTCAAGAGACCAATCGCTTTCGGACACTGTTGGATTTCATCTATGAAGAGGATCGTTTTACCGGATATTATTGGGATACCTTTTAGCAATTCGATCTCACTTACTATTTTTTTAATTTCAGACTCTCTTTCAAAAATTTTCCTTAAGTTTCCCTCCTTCTCGAGATTGACAACCACCAGATGTTCAAAATGATTTTTCCCAAATTCCTCTACAAGCCAGCTCTTTCCAGTTTGCCTCGCCCCCCTGACGATCAAAGGCTTTCTTTTAGCCCTTTCTTTCCAATTCTTTAAAAACTTTTCTGCCTTCCTGGGTATAAACATAAAAATCCTTATAAATTAACGGTTAATATTAACAGTAGAACCAAATGTACTAAAAGTTGACCTGTTTTTCAAGTGAAATGTCAAAAATGTATAGGTGTTTTGTGTCTTAATTGTAATAAAAGTGGGGTGTTTTTCCCTTTTGGAAAATCAATTTTTAATGTCGGGAGTGTTGAAAAATAGAAAAATCCATAAAATGTCATTCTGAGTAAAGCGAAGAATCTTGTTATTTCAGACATTTAAGATCCTTCACGTTGTTCAGGATGACACCTACAAGGCGTTTTTCAACAACCCCATTTCGTATGCGAGTTCTCGTAGGGACGGTTCGCGAACCGCCCCTACAAAACCAATATGCTTTAAAAAAATTTGGGTTCATAAGATTTCACAATCAGTTCCTCAATACATCCTCCAATACAAAAGCTGCCATTTGTTCGGATCTTCTTCTCTCACATCTACTACGGAGTTGATCCTGACGGTCGTATTGCCGACCTGGCCGCTGTTGATCAGCGTAAAGACGCCTCCACCGATACCCAGCGAATCGATAAAACCCTTCAAAGTCTTTTCATCGACGACGCCACCTGTGACATATTGTCCCAGCACAGAGACCAGCGACTTTGTGATATTTTGCTTCATAGCAGCCTCATCGCCACCCTGAGCGCATCCATCATGGATCGCGGTCAAAAACTTCTCCATGATCTCAGGCTGATCGATCCTTATTCCCTTATAATCAGGGCTCGCACTCAAGAATCGCGCTAGAATACCCGCCACCACAATATCGTCCGCCTGACACGGATCTATTCCTGTGCTACCATAGACTGTAAAATAATCGTTCATCGGGGTGAGCCAGACATCATCGACACCGGCGACGAGATACAATTCATCCTTGCTTAAAAACTTTTGATTTCTAACCGGATATTTAGCACCCACCTTTTCATATGGACCTCGTTCCGACGTTGAAGAGACACCACCGATGACATTCATCTGATCATTCGGATCGACCCAGTCGCCAATATTGTTTACGATATCCTCAACAGTGAAATCGTTCCCTTCAAAAAACCCCTCAAATGCTTGTTGCCTCATAAAGGATATCAGAAATTGTTTGAACCTGTCGTACTCGTTCAAACCGTCTGCATCTCTATTTGCATCGGGATTATAAAGAGCGAGGCTGTTGAGATTAATTTTCCCTGCCACGTCAAAACATTGGCCATCAAAATCGCCCGCGAAATCTATAAACTCTTTGGCCCCCTCAACTTTACTCATGGAGGTCATTTTAGATACCTCTTCAGGCGCACCCTCAGGCGCCTCTCCCTCACCGAGGACCATGTACTTGATCATCCCTGTGGAGATGGGAAACTGTTTACACAGCGGCTCATTAGCTGCCTCTCCCAACATCGCCCCTAAATTTTGATTTTTTATGATCTGCTTAAAGACCTTATCGAATTTCAGTTCTAAAAGTGTGAAATTGTATGCTGACCGTCCTAAATATTCTGCCTGCAAGCGACTCCTGTCGTTAGCCGATAGGTGAGCAGAGATGTTGGTATCGTAAGCAAACTCGATCGCAAATGCCGTGAATAAGACGAGAGATGAAAGCACCAGCATCAAAGCGATACCGCGCTGATTTTTCAAATTAGTATTTTTGAAATACCTATGCATTATTTTCATATACCAAACCCAATCCCGGACAATGGAAGGAGATAAGCTGTCTTCAAATTAATCTCCCGCTCCTCATCATTGGGATCAACCATCGAAATTGAAACTCTCACCGCATGAGGAAGAATATTTTTCCAATCGACACTCTCTGAATTCCATTCCTTAACCCACTCCTCTTTTCGGGGATCGTAATATTCAAGATCAAATGTCTTAATCCTTTGAGAGACTACATACTCCCTACCCTCAACTTCAGAGGTAGAATCGAGCCACGGCTGCTCAACGCGCACCAGATCATAAAATCCGGGGTCTTCCTCATTCGGCTTTATAAAGTAGGATATCTGACACTGGTCGGAGCTCTTGGAGCCCTGAAAGAGTCTCAAGTGAGAAAAACTTGTAAACCTGATCTCGTCGGTCTTGCCGTTATCCTTACCTATAAAATAGGTGACAGTCGGCATTTCCTTTGATTCAGTAGCCTTATCCTTGATAAGAAATGCGCTACTGATATCCGAATCGAGCTTTATCAAAACGCTTCTCATCTGCTGCAATGCGCGATTATATTTCCCCACCCTTTCCTTTGTATTCATGAGTTGATAACTCGACGAAGCCAGCACAAGCATGACGAGCGCAATAACCGCAATGGAGACCATAACTTCGATTAGGGTCATTCCTTTTACACCCGTGAAGCGGTGATCATGATTCGTTAAATTATTATTCATAAGAAATCTTGTAGGGGAGGGTTTTAAACCCTCCCGAAACGGTTCGAGGGCAGGTTTAAAACCTGCCCCTACAAAAAACATTTTACAACTAGTACCTCATCAATTAAATTCTTTATAGTGAGGAAGGGCACAAGTGCTCGTAACAATTTAATATTTATTATATACCCCCAGTGGTAATTAAATTGACGAAGCACTAGAGTTTCACCATATGGGTAGTGACTACTACTGCCCGTTTTTCATCCCACAACCTGTGTTTAATCGAGACCTTCAATTCTCTGACCGATTGTGAAATCTGCTGCGTTAGTTGCTTTGCTATCATATCCTGCATGCTCCCCTCTTCAATTCCGGGAGGTGCTGGGAGCTCGACCTTTCTGAGCACCATATTCCAACTATAATCCTGAAATGGCTCTTCAAAATCACCATTCTCGCTCTTATCCTCAGGAAATTCGCCCTTCTTCTTATCCTTAGCCAATTCCATCTGGATCTCAACTATCTTGAGCCTTGCCAGCCAACTGGCGACAGTAATATCTTTGGATCGACCGCTCATTCTAACTGTATTACCCTCGAAGCCCAACAAGACTACGAGCGACATAGCCATGATGCCGACCGCGACCAGAACCTCTATAAGAGTAAAACCAAGGGATGGCTTTCTCATTTTTCAATCTCCAGTCTTCTATACTCCCAGGCAACATTTGTAGTTCCGTTGATCGGGTTGATCTTCAGTGAATAGTTTCTTTCATCATCCTTGTCCCGAAAATTGACAATCGCCTCCTCAACCCTTCCGCTTGGAAAGAAATGAATCGCAACCTTACCATCCTCCACAGGATTCTCAAGATGCTCCACATAGACATCTTTAAAAAAGATACCTTTAGGAAGTTTTGTTGGCTTCAATAGACGAGATTCCAATTTTGTGAATTGTGGAGGCTGCGGAGTGACGACACTTGCCTTGGGAATCTCCTCTCCCTCGGCATTCTCAGTTGCACCTTCAGTAGCAGCGGCTGCTGCTGCACTCTGAGCTGCCAAGTCCTTTGCCTTCTCATCCGCCTCCGTAAAGGTGCTGGACCGGGCAACTTTGAATGGATCGCGCGTGGCTTCGACCCAGTAGCTCTGACTTTCAAAATCGATTATGAGTCTGATATACATTGCCTCTGTGATTGACAGATCATAGAGGTAACGAATCGTACTTGCCATCTTGTTGGTGGCACCCTTCATGTCCAGTCCAAACACACCACTAAACCTTCCAACCGCGATACCCATGATCAGACCGGCAAGCGCCAATACCACCAACATTTCAAGAAGTGTAAAACCCTTATTATTGTTGTTCTTGTTCTTTATCTTCATCAAAAGAGGATATATCTGCATTGTCTTTCATTCCCCCCTCTTTTCTGTCCGAACCATATGAGTAAATCTCATATTCGTTTCCCTGGAGACCTGGGCTATAATAGACATATGGGTTTTTCCATGGATCCTTTGGAACCTTTTTCAAATATCCGCCCTCTACCAATTTCTGCAGACCCTCTTCAGTTGATGGAAAATTTCCATTTTCAATTCGATAGAGCTCCAAAGCGCTCTCCATGTTCTTCATCTCTGTCTTTGCAACATTGATCTTACTCTTCGCCATCTGTTTCGCGACATAGACAGTCGTCATACCACCGATCAAGCCGATGATCGCTAAAACGACCATGATTTCAATCAACGTCATACCTCGATCTCTTCTTCTTTTCTCTCGCATGATACTTTCCCTCCTTGTGTTAAGTTAACAGTTATCAGTTAACAGTTATCAGTTGACAGTTTACAGTAAAAGCAAGAATCGCATAAGATTTTTTGAAACTGTAAACTGTTTACAGTAAACTGGCAACTTCCTCACGTTGCTATTTCGTTTAGCTTCATAATCGGAAGCATTATCGCCATAACGATAAAGCCGACAATTACCGCCATCGATAGAATCATAATCGGT
Source organism: Pseudomonadota bacterium (assembly GCA_043818055.1). Taxonomy (GTDB): domain Bacteria; phylum UBA10199; class UBA10199; order 2-02-FULL-44-16; family JBDRGF01; genus JBDRGF01. The sequence continues at coordinate 12,918 of JBDRGF010000015.1, forward strand.
TCGAGAAGTGTTGTGAGAGTTCCTACAGTTGTAGCAACCTCGACATCATAAGCATCAGCAACCTTCTCGAGCATCGCCTCCAGGCCACCAGTCTTTTCACCGATTGCTATCATATGCGTTGCAAGTGAAGGAAATTCACCCGACCTCTTTAAAGGTTCTGCAATGCTCTGACCTTCACGAACGCTATTATTTGTCTCCTCTATCACATCTCTCAAGACCTTATTTGTGATCATGTTGCGAACGATATCCATAGCAGTCAGAAGGGGAACGCCGCTTGCCATCAAAGTCCCAAGGGTTCTGGAAAATCTTGAGATCAAAACCATCCTCGTCAGTTTTCCAACGACCGGAAGCTTCAAAATCTTTTTATCCTTCCACGCCTTGCCATTTGGAGTTGCGAGCCATCTCTTGATTAAGAAAAAAATGGAGCCACCCAAAATGATAAAAACATACCAATAGCTGGCAAGAGAATCGCTGATGGTGATCAGAATTCTTGTCGGAAGTGGCAATGCTACTCCGACATCCGTAAAAAGCGATGTCAGCTTGGGAACAACTAAGGTCAACAGGAGTATAACCATGGCAAAAGCAACAATCGCCATAATTATAGGATAGGTCATAGCGCCGGTAACCTTCGACCTCAATGCGGCCTGCCCCTCAAGGAAATCAGCAAGCCTTAAGCAAACCTTATCCAGAGTACCCGAATTCTCTCCCGCATTTATCATATTAACATATAGATCGCCGAATACCTTCGAGTGTCCTCTAAGTGCATCCGAAAGTTTACCACCCTCAGTAACCCGCTCTCTGAGATCGGTGAGAATCGATCTTAATTTTACATTTTCTACCTGATCGGTGAGCGCAGATAGCGACTCGACCAACGGAATATGAGCACCCAAAAGGGTCGCGAGCTGCCTTGTCATCATAGCAATATCTTTTAACTTAACTCTTTTAAAAAAGGCACCTAAGTCGAGCTTGCCTCGTAAAGAGACGCTGCCAGAACCTGAGCCCTGAAGATCAATCGCAGTTGGATAGATATTGAGTTTTCTCAGCTTCACCCTGGCCGCACGCTGATTCTCAGCGTCGACAACATTTTCGACCTTCTTCCCCTTCGAATCGATACCTATGTAATGAAATACGGGCATAATAAACTCAGTGTTTAAGTGCGTAAGTGTTTAAGTGTAGAAGTTAAAAGCATTCTGAAAAGCCCAAAAAGCAAAACTTAAACACTCAAACACTCCTATACTTAAACACTTATTACTCCACATCCTCCTGCGTTACGCGGATGACCTCCTCTAATGAAGTCACTCCGTCCAAAACCTTTTGCGCGGCGTCGTCGCGCAAAGTCTTCATGCCTTCCTTTATCGCTACTATCCTGATCTCGGAAGCGTCGCTCCCTTTCATTATCTCTTTGCGAACTGTATCACTGATGAGCATGATCTCGTGGATGCCGGTTCTTCCGCTATATCCAGTCTCCATGCAGGCGGGGCATCCGACGGGTCGCAAAATAGGTTTTCCCTTCAGATCTTCAAGCTTTAATCCCACCTCGGCAAGCTCCTCAGCTTCAGGCGTGTATTTTCTCGCGCATTCATTGCACAGCGAACGAATAAGCCTTTGCGCCACAACTGCGACGAGCGAAGAAGCGACGAGAAAGGGCTCCACACCCATATCGACGAGCCTCGTAATAGTGCTTGGCGCATCGTTCGTATGCAGTGTGGAAAAGACCAGATGACCTGTCAAAGATGCATGTATGGCGATCTCAGCAGTCTCCCTGTCACGAATTTCGCCGACCATGATGACATCGGGATCTTGACGTAAAAAGGCACGGAGTCCCGCAGCAAATGTGAGATCGATCTTCGGATTGACCTGCATCTGATTGATCCCGGGCAGCTGATATTCGATAGGATCTTCGACTGTGATTATCTTCAGCTCGCTGGAGTTCAGCTTCGAGAGCGCCGAATACAGAGTCGTAGTTTTACCGGAACCTGTAGGACCGGTGACGAGCAAAATTCCATGTCGCAACTTGATGAGCTGATTTAAAAGTTCGAGGTTGCGGCCGTAAAATCCGAGCGTGTCGAGATCGAGCAGCACGGAAGATGTATCGAGAAGCCTCATCACAACGCTTTCGCCGTGAGCGGTCGGAATGGTGGAAACACGAATATCGATATCCTTTCCCGCGATCTTAATTCTTATCCTGCCATCCTGAGGCATTCTCTTCTCTGCGATATTCAACTGACTCATGACCTTGATACGGGAGATGATCGAATTCTGCGCCCTCTTGGGCGGCCTCATGACATCATAGAGAATACCGTTGATGCGAAACCTGATCATGAATTCTCTTTCAAATGGCTCAACGTGAATATCGGAGGCCTTCTGCTTCACAGCTCTGAAGAGGAGCGTGTTCACCAGACGAATGATCGGAGCCTCGTCGGAAGCATCGAGAAGATCGACAGGCTCGTTGAATTCGTCGGCGATCTCACCCTCGCCTAACGCCCCTATAGCTTCGTCTCCCGCCCCGCTCGTCTTATTGTAAACGGCGTTGATGGCATTGACTATCTCGTAGGAACTCGCGATGACCGGTTTTATATCCATATTGAAGAGCATGCGCAGATCATCGAGGGCGAAAAAGTTCGTCGAATCGGCAATCGCAACCCAGAGGAATCCATCCTCTTTTTTCAGCGGAAGGATTTCATTCTGTTTTGCATAGTTGATCGGAACATTGGCCACAAGATCGGGAGGTATGCTATCGACATCTATCTTATTCTCATATGGAAAACCGAGCTGGATCGAGAGTGCCTTCAATATATCTTCGCTTCTTAAAAATTTAAGTTGTATGAGGGCCTCGCCAAGTCGCACCCCTCTCTCGCGCTGAACGGTGAGCGCCTGATCGAGCTGCTCACGTGTAAGCGAGGTCGTCTCTAATAATATTGATCCTAAGCTTCTTTGTTCCATCACAAAAACCAATTCACAATTAACAATAACCAATTCACAATTATTGGAAATTGGATATTATTTATTGTCAATTGCCTTTCGGTGTTAGAGGGATGGCTTTTGTTTTTTTCTTATTATCCTCTCCCAAGCCCTGCACCAGATCCTCCCTGTGGTTCCTTATCACTTCGGCGATCTGTTTTCTTCTCCTCTTGCCAAAGTTATCCTCGATAAACTTATTCCGCTGTCCGACCTTCCTCTTGAATATCTCTACAAAATCAGAAGGATCTTTTAAAATATTCGGTGTTATGAAGACCAGAAGGTTGCTCTTACTCTTTTGGGTCTCGGTGTACTGAAACAAGAGACCAAGGACGGGTATATCCCCCAACAGAGGAACTTTGCTCTTCCCCTTCGTATTGATGTCCTGCATGAGTCCACCGAGCACCACAGTCTGACCATCCTGGGCAATCACAGTCGTCGTGATTTTTCTCTTCGTAGATGGCGCAGCACCGGTCAATTTGTCTGCCGGTGCAGTAAAATTTGACTGTTCATGATCTATCTTGAGACGCACCGTATCCCCCTCGTTGATCTGAGGTGTGATTTTTAAAGTAAGACCCGCTTCCAGAGGTGTCGGGCTAGTCGTCTGCACTCCTGTCGAAGTGACGCTGGTCGATTGCGCATATATCTTGCTCGTCACAGAGATCTCCGCCTCCTCGTTATCGAGAGTCAGAAGATTCGGAGTCGATACGACATTCGATTCCGTATTTGACTGAAGCAGATTCAAAAATGCCGAAAAGGAGGGTATCGTCGTTGTCGTCGTTCCACCTGAAGCGTTCGGAGTGTCAATCGTGACATTGTCACGCCCTAAAAGTCCTCCCAATAAACCCTGAGTGGCAAAAAAGCTCTGTGGCGCGAACAATCCGCTAAGCGCGCTGAGGCCGCTAAATCCCATACCACCAAAGCCAAGCATCGGACCACGCGCCAATCCACCGTGACCGCTCATGCCGTACTTGCCTCCGCTTTGCAGAGCGATCTCCATCACCACCGACTCCAAAAATACCTGGCGCCTTGGAATATCGAGTTTGTTGATCAGCTCGTTCACCAATATCTGGTAATCCTTCTCTGAAGCTGTGATGACCAGCGCGTTGGTCGTCTCATCAGCTCCCAGGCTCACGCCTCCCTCGAGCTGCGCAACAGCACCTGCCTTATCCTTGGCTCCCCCACCACCCCCTTTGGATGTGATAGAGGAAATAGTTGCGGCCATGGTTTTAGCATCTGCATATTTCAGGTAATGAACGTGCAACTGACCACCGCCGGGGGCAGCCCTGTCAAGCTTCGCAATGATCTCTCTCACCTTCGGAATACCACGTTTGCTTGCAATCACTATGAGTGAATTAGTTCTGTCATCGGCTATGATCTTGGATACATCCTGAAGATCCTCCTGCCCTGTCTTCTTTCTGCCGCCAGCCGCACCCGCTTCGAAGAGATTGAGGACCATCTGCGCCAGAGACTTCGCCTCCGCATATTTCACAGGGATGATCTCGACCACCTGCTGC